>NZ_JAYGHR010000012.1:0-89168 GCF_034932365.1 Limnoraphis robusta BA-68 BA1
GGTCGGGCAGACCGGATCTTTAAAGCTTGGGGAGTTTGCACCTCTTTTAATGTTGGATGATTCCTGCGTTGGAAAGTGCGATCTGTGAACCAAGAATCCCCGTCATTTATGGCGGGGAGTGTCAAGAGAAGACAGAAATTTACTCGGAACCCGCCCCTACACCTGACACCTGACAGTTCCTGATAACGGGTCACTGTAAACTGTAAACTGTAAACTGCCTCTTGCTTGAGAGTCGCCCTATAATTTGGTGCCACATTCTGGACAAAAATGATTGCTAGCAACATTCTTGGTACCACAATTGCTGCAATAAACCAATTCTGCGGCTTGTTCTAACTTTTTGCGTTCGGGTAGTCCCAACATTTGAGCATTACTCTTTCCGGGTGCCACCATCGGATAACAGTTTTCATCTCGACGCACTCGCACATCCATCAACACAGGGCCATCATAAGCCAGCATTTCCGCCAGCGCCTCATGCAGTTGATCACGATGAGTGACTGACATTCCCTTAACCCCATAAGCCTCGGCTAGCTTGACAAAATTGGGCATTCCCAATTCCATATTTGAGGAAGAATAGCGCTCCCCATAAAACGTTTGCTGCCACTGGCGTACCATTCCCTGCCAACCATTGTTAATAATCACGGTTTTGGCATGAATCCCGTACTGCATCAGGGTTCCCAACTCTTGAATATTCATCTGTATACTGGCATCTCCAGCAATACAAATTACTTCGTGATCCGGTAGAGCAACTTTTGCACCCATCGCCGCCGGCAGTCCATAACCCATTGTTCCTAAACCTGCGCTAGAAATCCACTGACGCGGCCCATTTTTCAAGTATTGAGCAGCCCACATTTGATGCTGACCCACATCCGTCGTGTAGTAGGCATCAGGCGCCATTTTCCCCAGTTCAGAAATCACCTCTTGGGGAGAAAGACTATCAGGATACAGAGGAACTTCTAGGGGATAATCTTCGCGCCAACGGTTAATGCGGTTTAACCAAGCTTGAGTTTGAGTCTGGGGTGCAGGTTCTCCCGTTTCCCGACATCGACGCAACAAATCCACTAAAACCTGTCTGACATCTCCAACGATCGGAACTTCGGGGGCGCGGTTTTTCCCGACTTCCGCCGGATCAATATCAATATGAATCACTTCGGCGCGAGAGGCAAATTCTTCCAGTTTCCCTGTGACGCGATCATCAAATCTCGCCCCGACAGCAATCAACAAATCACATTCACTGACGGCAAAATTAGCATAAGCGGTGCCGTGCATCCCCAACATTCCCACAGACAGGGGGTGATTTTCATCAAACGCGCCTTTCCCCATTAACGTCGTTGTCACCGGAATTTGGAACAGTTCGGCAAGTTCGTGAATTTCGGCGTGAGCGTTGGCAGAAATCCCGCCTCCGCCAATATACAATAAGGGACGTTCGGCTTTGCGAATTAGGGCGATCGCTTGGTTAATTTGGCGCATATTGCCTTTAACCGTTGGTCGGTATCCCGTCAGAGAAACTTCCCCAGGATTAACGGGAATATAATCAAATTCCTCTAAACCGACATCTTTGGGAACATCAATTAACACAGGGCCAGGTCTTCCTGTACTGGCAATATGGAAGGCTTCAGCAACAATCGCCGCCATTTTTTTCGGGTCACGCACTAAGTAGGAATGTTTGACAATCGGTAGGGTAATCCCAAAAATATCTGTTTCTTGAAAGGCATCTGTCCCAATGGCTTTGCGAGAGACTTGTCCGGTGACCACGACTAATGGAATGGAGTCCATATGAGCGGTGGCAATTCCTGTGACTAAATTAGTCGCCCCAGGACCTGATGTTCCAAAGCAAACTCCAACTCGACCTGTCGCCCGAGCGTAAGCATCCGCCGCATGAGCTGCCCCTTGCTCATGTCTGACGAGAATATGCTTGAGATCGCCTCCGGCTTCAAAACGATAGAGTTCATCATAAATCGGCAGAATGGCTCCACCGGGATAACCAAATATATGCTCTACTCCGTGACGTTTTAGGCTGTCCATCAGAGCAAAGGCACCCGTTGCGCGTTTTGCTGCTACTTGAGTTCTCAGTTGCACAGGTTTTCCTCTCTATTTGTTCCAATTTTGAGATAAAGCTACTATTCTAATAATAGTAATAATCCTTCTGTATTTTTTATTGTGCTATTTTTAACAAGATTTTACACAAATCTTCGGTATTTTCTATGAAAACAAACAAAAGCTCAAGCTTCTATTAATTCTAGAAGTTTTTGGATCGTTTGGTGAATTTGTTTAGGTTATTTTCAGCTTCTCAGCTTTCATTCGGTGTCAGTCTGAGTTACCTTATCTGAAGGTAGTATCTTACCTGTGTCGATTTGTTGTACTGTTTAGACGAGTTCCCTCAAAATCTTTCAAGGTGTCGTACTATTGATACTGGATTATAGCACATAGTGTATCATATGTTACGAATATTTTTGATCGGGCGGTGATATCAAGCATATGTCACGCTAAATCAAGTAGAAAACATTAGGAGTGAAGTACATTGAAAAAGATAGAAGCGATTATCCGGCCATTCAAACTCGATGAAGTTAAAATTGCCCTCGTCAATGCGGGTATCGTCGGGATGACGGTTTCAGAAGTTAGAGGGTTTGGACGACAAAAAGGCCAGACCGAACGCTATCGGGGTTCTGAGTATACGGTTGAGTTCCTGCAAAAACTCAAGGTTGAGATCGTCGTCGAAAACGATCAAGTCGATATAGTCGTTGATAAAATCATCGCCGCCTCCCGTACAGGTGAAATTGGGGATGGTAAAATCTTTATCTCTCCTGTTGAGCAAATTATCCGCATTCGGACTGGAGAAAAGAACCAAGAAGCCATCTAACAGTGATCGCTGACCCGTGAACAGCGCTTTCCTTGCGGCGGGCGCGGTTTCCGGCGAGACTTAGTTCGCAAGAGAGCAAAGTTCGTAAGAGACTGACCCGTTTTTTCAGTCACCCTTACGGGTATCTCCTGCGGATATGCTGCGCCAACGGTAGTCCGGTGACTTTCGGGGAACCTGTCACCAGTCACCCAGGAAGAGTGAACAGTGAAAAAAACTGTAAACTGCTAGGGGTAATTGATCAATTACCCCTACTGCTGAAAACTGTAAACTGTTCACTGTAAAGGTTGTTTGAGGAGTTCTTGCAGTTGGGGAAGCAACACTTTGAAAGCTTGGCCCCGATGAGAGATCAACTGCTTCTGTTCCGGTGACATTTGGGCAAAGGTTTTTTGTTCTGTCGGAACATAAAAAATGGGATCGTATCCAAACCCCCCATCACCTTGGGGAGTCTCCAAAATTTCTCCGGGACAGATGCCTTCTAGGTTTAACACGATCGAACCATCGGGACGGGCGATCGCAATGGCACAAACAAAGGCGGCTTTGCGGTGGGTTGAGTCGCCGAGTTCCCGCAAAACTCGTTGGATGCGATCGCTATCTGTCGCCCCATAACGGGCAGAATAGACTCCAGGCGCACCATTAAGCGCATCCACCGTTAAACCCGAGTCATCTGCGATCGCCCATTGTTTGGTGGCTTTAGCGACTTCTGAGGCTTTTAAGCAAGCATTTTCGATAAAGCTTTCCCCTGTTTCTTCGACTTCTATTTCATCGGGTTTGAGTTGTAATTCTATATCCAACTCAGATAAATAAGCTTTGATTTCTTCCAGTTTTCCCGGATTACCTGTGGCTACCACTAAAGTTTTAATCATCGGTTTAATCTTGTTGTGATTTAACGAAGTTCTCTCAATTGACGAGTTTCTGAGTTGAGATAAACGAGATCTTGACAAAGACTTGGTAACTCTGAGTTTATCACTTGATAACCCCCCTGTTTCAAGTCAAAACCCACAATTGCTTTCAGTTCCGATATCCAAACACCGCCATAAATAGAGGCTTGAATACTTCCACTTTCTCCGAGAATGATTTGAGGGGTTTGATTAAACTTTCCGGCTAAAGCGGCTTCTAGACTTGCTGCTGAAAACGCTAACAGTTGACCTTGTTCTCGATAAATTTTACCCTGTTCTAGACTCCGTTGATAATCTCGTTCATCCCAAGTTGAGACTAATAGTATTACTTCGTTTGTCGGTTCATGGCGATAAAGTTGAGGAAGTTCTAATTCTTCATATCCCGTTATTAAACTCGGATGAACTAACTCCCATTGTTTTAAATTCTTCTCATCGGCTTTGAGTAACGCAATACAAGCATTTTTATGTTGAGGATGGTTTTCATTAATGATATGTTTAGCCGCTACTAACATATAATAACAATTTTCAACCTTAAAAATATAAGGATCGCGCCAAGCATGAGCGGTTCTATCTGACGGGTTTTGGGTTCTAATAAAATAGCGAAACTCTGGATCTATCTCTTGAGGAGAAAGGCTAAAATTCCGATCAATCATCCAATTATTCAAATCATTTGATTGAGCTAATTTAATTGTTTGAACGGCGAAATAATCTCCTTCGGTTTGACGTTCGGTATAGAACATCAAGTAATTTCTGGGATAATTTTGCAGGGTGCAACCTGTCCAAATCGATTGATTTTCGTGACAGTCAATGATATTTTGATTTTGTATTTTAAAGCTTTGAAAATCAAAAGTTATGGCGTAGGTTAGCTGAGAATAAAGATGATGAGTTTCTATTTGTTTATATTGCCAATCAGCCGAAAGCAAATAAACATGATAGCGTTTTTTTTCCGGTTCGTAGAGATACCAAAAATCCCAAGTAAATTGGTCTTCGATCATACAGAATTTACTTTTGTAGGGGCGCATGGGGATGCGCCCTAATTGATGGGTGATGCGCCCTGATTTACTAACAGAATGCGCGTGCATCGCAACAACGAACGCCCAACTTCCTAACAGCTACTCGCCCAATCTTTCGCCCAAGAAAGGGTTTGATTCACCTGTTTTTGATCGGCTGCTTCACAATATAAACGTAAAACAGGTTCAGTTCCACTAAAGCGAATTAATAGCCAACGATCATCAGCCAAACGGAACTTATAACCATCCACTGTTAAACAATCTGTCACTGCTTGTCCAGCGATTTCTTTGGGAGGATTATTTTCTAATTGTTCGACTAAACGCGATCGCACCTCCATACTCGCCAAAGGTAAATCAATCCGATCATACACCGAAGAAAATCCTACTTTGTCTTGAAGACGGCGATAAATTTGGCTGAGATCTTCTCCCGACTGAACGATAGCTTCTAACAGGAACAAAGCCGATAGTAAAGCATCTCGTTCCGGTATATGAACGCCATAACCAACCCCACCAGATTCTTCACCCCCGACTAACACTTGAGAAGACAACATCCGATCAGCAATATATTTATAACCAATCGGTGTTTCATACAAGGATAAATCGTACAATTTGGCAATCCGAGGAATCAAATCCGATCCGCTTACGGTTTTGACAATTTCTCCACCAAAACCTCGACGAGTGGCTAAATGTTCGATTAAAATGGGAATCAAAATTTGAGAACTCAAGAAATTTCCTTCCCCATCCACCGCAGCGACGCGATCGCTATCGCCATCAAATACAAACCCCACCGCTAAACTGTCTTGAGAACGTTGATGGCTTTTAATTTGACGGAACAATTCAGGAATATATTTAGGTAATGGTTCCGGCGCACCGCCATCAAATAACGGATCACGATTGCTGTTAATTTCTCTAACGGAATCGCCTAAAATTCGAGCTAAACCCCCCGTAGCGGCGCCGTGCATGACATCAACAAAAACGGTCAATTTACCCTGATTAATCGCTGTTTTAATCGCCTCAATATCAACCTTTGATTGTAACGTTTCACAATAAGCAGGCCAAGGATCAAAAGACTCTAATGTTCCGGGAATTTCTGCTTTGAGTTGAGGTAGATCGAGTCTTGCTTCTATTTCTTGCGTTACGTCTGGGCCAACCGACCCTCCAAATGCACCCTTAACTTTTAAACCTAAATATTTACCGGGATTATGGCTAGCTGTCAGAACCACCGCCCCTAAAGCCTGTTGTTGGTGAGCAACGAGACTGTAAGCCGGAGTCGGCGCGTAGCCTTGACTGAGTTTAACATCATATCCGGCCGCTTGAATAGCTTGAGCTGCAACTAGAGCAAATTCTTCAGCCAAAAAGCGTCGATCATATCCTACAAATACCGTGCGACTAGCAGCGTTATGACCATAGATTTCTTCTAAGACTTGAGCAGCCAGAGGAGCAACTAAAGCGACCCGTTCAAAGGTAAAATCATCAGCAATGACACCTCGCCAGCCATCCGTGCCAAACTTAATCGGTTTAGACATATCTCAGGATTGAAATTTTTTCAGGGTACAATGGAATGTGTTTCAGCGATCGCGGAATGTGAGTGGATAACAACCCGCACCCCCTCAGATTAAACTCACGCCCCTAATATTTTGAACAGGGGAAATGGAATTTAGATCTGCTGCCAGCCGATTCTAGAAATCATCAGCTTTTTTCGATTATCTCACATCTCCAGCCCGGAGCAAGGAAACGGGAAGTTGAGCTTTTCCTATCGCTTGAGTCGGGAGCGCTCGCGATCATCAAATAAAACAAGAGACGCGCATTGCACGTCTCTACAGAAGATGGAATTGAGAATTGATTTTCTCTATTTTCCGAGTTTTAGAAATTTAGAAACTGGGTTGGTGACGAATTAAGTTGAGGAATTCTTCACGGGTTTTTTGTTCATCTTGGAAGACTCCGAGCATCGCACTGGTCACCGTCCAAGACCCGGGTTTTTGTACGCCTCGCATCACCATACACATATGGCTGGCTTCGATCACAACGGCTACCCCTTGAGGTTCGAGAACTGCTTGTACTGCTTCTGCAATTTGACGAGTCAGGCGTTCTTGAACTTGTAAGCGACGAGCATACATTTCCACAATGCGAGCCAATTTACTGAGTCCGATGACTTTTTGGTTGGGGATATAGGCAACGTGGGCTTTGCCCATAAACGGGAGCATATGGTGTTCGCACATACTGAATACCGTGATGTCTCGAACTAACACCATTTCTGAGTGACCTTCATCAAAGATCGCTCCGTTTACAAGGTCTTCTAGAGATTGACTGTAGCCACTGGTCAAGAAGCGCATGGCTTCAGCAACTCGTTTGGGTGTTTTCAACAAACCTTCGCGTTCGGGATCTTCTCCTACCCCAAGTAACATGGTTCGCACGGCTTCCATCATTTGTTCATCCGAGACTTCCGTGAGGGGTGGGTATTCAACAGGATGAGCATTTGAGGGAGAAGAAGTGCGATCAGGTCGGCTTAAGATGCCACTCGAAGCATTTGCAGATTTAGAACCATTTCCATTGGAAGCAATAGTCATAACAAGTCCGTAAACGACAGAAAGAAACAGGAACAGTGAGGCTATGAGACATCGAAGCCTGATAGCACAAGCGGTCTATAGAGATCACCCTCTCGTGAGGGTATTGAGCAATTGCCAGACAGAAACAGATCAACAGAGCAATTCAGAGATTAAGCAGACGAGCGTTTCACAGCTTTGTAAAATCAACTCAATCCGTTTTTGCAGGTGATATCCGTTTCGCAAATTCATGCACAGCCAGGGATTTCAAGTTGATCAAAATGCTCCCCCATGCGGCATCAGGGTTAATTCTTCGATCACCGCTTGTTGAGGCAACATCACAATCTGTAAAATCGACTCAGCGACAATTTCTGGAGTCAACATCGCCGAGCGCTCAAAGTCAGCCTGAACGGTTTCGGTATCCCAAAGGGGAGTATTCACGGCACCTGGACAAATTGCTGTGACCCGAATTCCGTTTTGGCGTTCTTCTGCCGCTAGAGCTTTGGAGAGGGCCATCAAGCCAAACTTACTAACACAGTAAGCACCCCAATTGGGAAACACTTGTTGTCCTCCAATGGAAACAACGTTGACAATTGTTCCATTGGCTCTTTCGCGCATTCCTGGCAAAACCCCTTGAATACACTGAAAGACACTGGTGAGGTTGAGGTCTAACACTCTTTGCCACTCGGTTAGGGGTGTACTAACCAAGGGGCTAGTGTAGCCCATACCCGCACTGTTAACGAGGATACTTATAGGGCCAAAAGCAGCAGCAATAGTGTCGATCTGCTCATGTACTTGCTCAACTTTGGCTAGATCGAGAGCATAGCCATTGGCTTCTACTCCGGCTTGCCGTGCAAGTTCAGCAATGGTTTCCAATTGTTCCTCAGATCGACTGACTAAGGCGACATGAATTCCGGCTTTGGCAAAGGCAAGAGCTGTTGCCTTACCGATCCCACTACTTGCCCCTGTAATTAAGGCACGTCGTTCTATGGGAGAAGTCATTGACGGTTTGAGTAGTCTCTGATTGGACTGAACGGATTTGACATTTCTCCAGTTCAAAAACGTGGAGATTTTGAGCTGACGTTCAAAAACGTATGACTCACGGATTGCCGTTTGGCACTGTCATCATGCCCTAAAGACCTTGGCTCAGTTTGAACTGAGCTGTATCCCTAACTTTTGTTACATTCGCTAAGATCTGAAACATTTGTTGGTTTAGGTTATTCACCATGTTTTTAGATCCCCACTCCTGCAACTGTATTAGGCGACTGGCAAGGGTTTAGCCTGCCGCTACGTTTGACCCACTGTTGGAATACAGTAGCCCTCACGTCGAGGATGTTGTAGCAAATCTGTTAATGGCAAATCTGAGAACGTTGTAAAGATTTGTTACTTTTATAGTATACCATCTTCAGGTTTTTCCCGAATACCGATTAAATCGATCTCTTCCAGAAGATACGGTGAAGGATTAAGCAGAAGGGATCAGCAAGATCGGTCTAACTTTTGTGAATATAGAAGCGGTGACTCGTTGACTATTAGGAGTATGAGAGTCTATCTATTCCATCTTCTGGAGCGATCGCCCCAAAATTCTGGTGATGGTGTTAGACAGGTTCTTCGGCAAAAATCCCCATATGGCGGAATTTCTGATAGCGCATTTCTCGGCGTTGCTGGCTGCTTAGACTGATTAATTCCTCTAAACATTCCAACAAGGCTTGCTTGAGGTGTTCGGCGGCTTCGATGGGGTTGGCATGGGCGCCTCCGTCGGGTTCGGGTACAATCCGATCAATAATCCCCAAATCCTTTAAATCTGGAGCGGTAATTTTGAGGGCTTGGGCGGCTTGTGGGGCTTTGGAGGCATCTTTCCACAAAATCGCGGCACAGGCTTCTGGAGAAGCCACTGTATACACCGAATGCTCCAACATTAACAAGCGTTCTCCGACGCCAATCCCTAATGCACCCCCTGAACCCCCTTCTCCGATGACAGTGCAGATGATCGGCACATCGAGGCGAAACATTTCTCGCAAGTTGTAAGCGATCGCTTCTCCTTGACCGAGTTTTTCGGCATCTACACCGGCCCAAGCCCCTGGCGTATCAATAAAGGTAATAATTGGCATTCCAAAACGGTTAGCGTGTTCCATCAACCGCATCGCTTTACGGTAGCCCCCTGGTGCGGCCATGCCAAAGTTACGCGCCACATTATCTTTGGTATCGCGGCCTTTTTGATGACCGAGCATGACTACAGGTTGTCCGGCTAACCGTCCAATTCCTCCCACCAAGGCTGGATCATCGGAACCGGAGCGATCGCCATGCAGTTCGACCCACTCCTCGCTCATGGCTTGAATGTAATCTAGGGTACTGGGACGACGAGGATGACGAGCCAATTGCAGTCGCTGTGAGGGAGACAGGGTGCTAAATATCTCGTGTCGCAGTTGAGTCGCACGGGCTTCTAACTGATGGATTTGATCGGAGACATCAACGCCGTTTTCCTCTGCTAACTGGCGAATCTGGTTTATGCGAGATTCTAGCTCGGCTAGAGGCTTTTCAAAGTCAAGTAGGATGGTTTTGCGGTTTGGACTTGCCACACTCAGAGTTTTGATCGCATGGGGTACATAGTTTGTATTGTATCGAAAAACGAGACACTTTTAATTTTCACAAATCAAGTCACCACAAAGACACCAAGACACGAAGAAAAGAATTTATCGGGTGTTGGAGAGCAATTTTTGGTAAAATCTGAGTAACTGTTGAGCTAAGGCTTGATTGGTATAACTTCTCAAAGCGCGTTCATAGCCTCGGAGCGCTAATTTTTCCGCTTGTTGAGGATTTTCCATTAACTGACGTATACAGTCGCCTAATGCTTCTGCTTTTCCCTCGGGAAATACTAACCCCGCTTCTCCAATTACATGAGGAATTTCACCGGAGTCTGAACCAATAACTGGAACTTTACAGGCCATTGCTTCGATTAATACATGACCAAATTGTTCTTTCCATCCGACTGCGGTGAGGGTTTTAAATTTGTAGGTGGTTTCGGAGGGTAAAACTAACAGGTTCATCGCGTTAATATAGCGTTGTACTTCATCGTGAGGTACACTTTCTACAAAGATGAGTCTTTCTTTGATTCCTAATTCTGCGGCTTTTTCGAGAATTTGTGGTTTTAATTCTCCCCGCCCCAATAATAACGCTTTCCAGGGTAGTTCTGGCAATTTTGACAAAGCATCAACTAAGGTTAACAGTCCTTTTTCTTCGACAAACCGCCCGACAAACCCAACTACAAATTCATCAGGTTTTATTCCTAATTCGGCTTTTAATTCGGGTTGAGGATGGGGTTTAAATAGACTTTCATCTACGCCCAGTTGGGGCATGACTTCCATCTCGCCTTTGTAACCTCGTTGTCGCAAAATGTCTGCACCGTCTTGATTTCCGACGACAATTCCATCTGTATTGTTGAGGTTATAAGCTTCTAGGAGAGAAATCGGAAATTTTAATTCATAGGGAAGATTCCACCAAGTAAAGAAGACATTTTTAGCCTTTAAGCCTAAAAGTTTATTGCAGGTAATAAACTGGGAATAGGTAATCGCTTTTGAACCTTGTTCAACTTGAATAATATTCGGTTTAAAGGTTTTGAGAAGCGGAATTAAATCTAAGCCAAAGGTTAGTAAGCCTTGATTATTTTGACTGAAGTTAGAAATGGGAACGACTTTAAACGCTCCTTCATCTACATATTCTGAATCAATAATTTTGTTTTGAACACCTCCCGGCTTCCAGCGACGAGGTACTACGACTGTTACTTCTATTTCCGGTGTGAGATGCGCCAAAGCACGCCATTTTTCCCGGTTGAGATCAACGATATAAGTATGACTAGCAACTAGAATTTTCATAGGAGATTCAAGAGAAAAAAAAAGCTGAAAATCAACCGTTTAGTTTTTGGCTAATTCATCTTGTTGGGTGTAAACTTGACCTTGATTCCACAGGGATTGAATTTGAGTTCCAACCGCTTTTAAAAATCCCATTGTGTAAAATCCAAATCGAGTCACAACTTTAATCGGAGAACCGCTTTTATTACAGGGAGGATGTCCGAGAACGTGACAATCAAATAGCTTGGAAAAAAAACGCAAACATTCAGGAATTGTCAGGTTTTTTAACCCCATAAAAAAGTGATTGTGATAGAAGGTAATTTGATATTGCATGGAACGGGTACTAATATCGTGACAACCGCCCACTTCTTCGCCTAAATGAACTAAATGTGCTTCAGGATCGTACCAAATAATATAGCCTGTTTTTCGCAGTCGCAAACAAAAATCCGATTCTTCACGAACAGCACTTCCTTTAAACCGTTCATCAAAATGTAAACCATGTTGATCAAAAATTTCTCGCCGAAAAGACATATTACAACCTCGTGCGGAAATGACTTGTTGCGGTTTAATGGTATGAACTAAGTCAATATAATACCAAGCAATTCCCGGATCAGAGGCTTGAGGGGGTAAGATTTCAATGGTTAAATCTCCACCAGAATCTCCTAATTTCATGCGATCAAAAACTCGTCCAGCGACAGCACCAATATTTTTAGGGGTAGAGTTTCCTGCTTCGATATAATTACGAGCATGAGCTTTGAGAAAGTTTTCTGGAAGTTGAACATCATCATCTAAAAAGAGAATAATGTCTCCGGTTGAACGTCGAACTGCGTAGTTTCGGGCGCCAGGAAGACTCGCCCATTCGAGACGATACCATTGAATTTTAGCTGTATTTGCGAGTTCTTCTAAATAGGTTTGAGTTTCGGTTTGATGGGAACGGGTTTGATCAACCACTAAGACTTCAAACTGGGGATAGTCTTGTTTGAGAACATCAACTAAGGTTTCGCGTAGGGCTTCCTCACGGTTGTAGGTGGGAATAACGACAGAAATTTTAGGCCAGTCCATAGGTAATTTTAGCGCAGATTTTAACGGATGATGAGGGGAAAAGCCGACTTGATATTTACAATCGATTTCATCAATATTGTAACCTCTTTATCGCAGATACCCAAGTGATTTGAGTTAAGTTCTATTAAAATTAGGTTAAAAGCAGTTAATGAGCCGGGATAATTTCATAAAATTTAGGTATATTGAAGATATAGATAGTAGCCCCTCTGAAAATCTAGATTTAAGATGGTTGCAGATTTTGCTCAAGATATCCTATGAACCAGCGACTTAAAGAAGAACAATTACAGCAAGTTATTGCTGAAGTGGGAGAGCTTTCTAATCGTCGGGAAGCTGAGTTTGATCGCCAACAAATCCAAGAAATTTTACAGGAGTTAAATTTACCGCCAGAATTGCTAGATGAAGCGATGATTCAGTTACGTCGTCGTCAAGCCCTCGCTGTAGAAAAAAGGAGAAATCTAAGAATAGCAATTGCTGGGGCGGGAGTTGTTGTGTTAGCGATCGCATCAACAATCCTATTTTTTCAGCATCAAAATTCCATCATTGCCAGAATTCAAGCCCAACAAGATCAGATCACTTTAGCACTAGATAATAATCCGTTCAGTTCTATTTCTCGACAAACCAATTCAGAAATTGTTTATCGTGTTACCTTGCAGGATGCACCGATTGGAAAAAAACTCAATCTTTCTTGTAATTGGATTGATCCTGATGGTAAAATCGTGAAAGAAAATCGATATCAAACGCAAGAAATTACAACTTCAATTTGGGAAACTCGCTGTCGTTATAATATTAGTTCTACGGCAACACCCGGTACTTGGACTGTGCAGATGTTTTTAGAAGATCGTTTACTGAGTGAGGAAACCTTTGAAGTGAGGTAAATAAGCAATATGAGTCATTTTGTAGGATATTGGGGCTATGGAAATCGCCAGGAATTAGAAGTGTTGTTAGAAAAAATTAGCCCTCAATTTCATCATCAAAGGTTTCCCGAACAAAATGATCGCTATCCTATTTGGAATGTGGTTCATTTATCAAGTTCCAACAAAATAGATGAAAAAATTGCAAGTTTGTCAGCATCCGGTTTGAGTCATTCTGCCGATGTTTGGGTGAATTTGGAGGGAAATTATCGTTTAATTTTAGGACGAGAACCCTTTGGGCGAGTGCCATTATATTGGCTAAAATTGAATGAGGTTATTTGGTTTTCTTCTCAGTTTAAACTGCTTTTATCTCTGTTAGAAAATCCTGAAATTAATCTATCTGGGTTGTATGGTTATAGTTGCTTTTCCTATGTTCCAACTCCCTTAACTCCTATCACAAAGATTCATGCTATTTCTGCGGGAAGCGAGTTGAGTTGGAAAGCAGACAAACATCATCAAATGATTGATTTACCTCAATCTCATTCCCTTCACCAATGGAAAGAAAATCCAGAACAAATTAATGATGAAACACTGGCAGTTTCTCAACTGCAAACGTTACTCAAAAATGCTATTGAACAGCAAATTTCAGACTTAAAAGATGAACCTGTTGGAGTTTTTTTATCTGGGGGGATTGATTCTTCTATTGTTGCGGCTTTATTAGTACAAGCTGGGGTAAAAGTCCGCGCCTATACTTTAGATTTTGGTTCAGTCGGTATCTCTGAATATCCCTATGCTGAAAAAGTTGCGGAATTTTTGAATATTCCTTTAGTCAAAGTCAAAGCAACACCTAATTCGATTAAAAAAGCAATTATTCCCACTATAAAAGCCTTAGATTTACCCTTTGGGGATGGGGTAACTGTTCCTTTATATTTACTCAATCAAGCCGCCAGTCAAGACACCCAAATTATTTTTAATGGGGAAGGAGGAGATCAACTCTTTGCAGGTTGGACTAATAAACCGTTAATTGCAGCCAGTGTTTATGGACAGGATGATTTTATTGAAAACTATTTACGCACTTTTCATCGACTCTGGGGCTATGAAGCCCAAGTTTATCAACCCAAAATTTATGAAAAAATCAAAAATTTACAGCCTGAACTCTGGATAAAAGACGCACTTGATCCAACGTTTTGTCCCTCGTTTTTACATCGATTACGTCGGGCAACATTAATGTTAAAAGGGGCGCAAAATATCCATCCTCGTGCAACTCATTTAGCATTATATCATGGTTTAAATGTGCGATCGCCTTTTTGTGATTTAGCCCTAACAGAATGGACGTTTAAACTCTCAGGAGAACTTTGTTTACAAGGAAGTTGTGAAAAATATATTCTCAAACGGGCGGTTGAAAATTGGCTACCTTCAGAAATTGTTTGGCGACAAAAACGAGGAATGGGTGTTCCCTTAACCTCTTGGTGTTTAAATGATTTTTGGTTTCAAATAGGAAATTGGTTAAATCCCGGTTTATTGGAGGAACAACATTGTTTTAATCCCCAAATTTCTGTTCAAATTGTTAGCGGAGAATTAGGGGCAAATATTCAAGGAAGACGTATCGGTGAAACGTTATGGTTGTTGATGATGTGGCAACTCTGGCGAGTCCATATTTTAGGAGAAAAAGCCGAGAAAAAATCCTTTAATCATCCGTTTTTATTTCCGCGTCCACTTTGGAACTATTATCAAAAGTTGAAAAGTTAATGAGATTGAATGTTGAGTGAAAACAAAGGAGAAAATAACGATGATCGGTTCAATATTAACTCTGCCTTTTTCTCAGGAACTAACCCAAGAATTATTAACGATTTATGGTTCTCCGTTGTATGTTTATAATGGGGATGATTTACGCCAAACTATTCAACAGATTAGTCAAGCTTTTCCCTATCCTAATACTCAATTTCACTTTGCGAGTGTAACGAATGGAAATCTTGCATTACTGAAAATATTTCAAGCGGAAGGATGGGGACTACACGCCAACACCCCCGGAGATATTTATTTAGGATTAAAAGCAGGTTTTTCTCCCCAAAAAATTGTTTATTCAGGAAGTAATTTAAACCAGGAGGAAATGCAGCAAGTGATTCACTGGGGTGTAAAAACCTTAAACTTAGATAGTTTGGATCAATTAAAATTATGTTGTGAAGTGTTAGAGAATACAACAGAAAACCCCGATTATTTTAAACTAGGTTTACGCTTAAATTTACCAGAAATAACTGGAGAAAGTCGAATTGGAGTGAATCCTAAAGAATTTACCATAGCAATTGAAATCTGTCATAAAGTGGGATTAAAATTAAGCGGTTTACACTTTTATCGAGGAACAGGAACCAATGCCACAAAAGCCTTTACTCAAGTTATTGATGCCATCATTACCTGTTCTCAACAGTTACCCGACTGGCAATATTTAGACTTTGGTGGGGGTTTTGGTTATCCCTATCAACATAATGGAGTCGCTTTTGACTGGGAGTTATTTGGGCGAGAAATTACGAATTCCATCACAAAATTAAACCGAAAAATTGAGTTAATCATTGAACCTGGAAGGGCTGCAATTGCGGGATGTGCGACTTTATTAGCGAAAGTTGTTGCAGTTAAATGGCAAGGAGAAAAACAGATTGTCGGAGTCGATACAACCGTTGCTAATCTTTCCGTCCCTTCTGTTCATGGCGGTTATCGTGAAATTGTTACATTTAAGGAGGAAAAACCCGATCAAAAATACATAACTGATGTCTGCGGAAATACCACCTATTCTAGAGATTATTTAGGTAAAAACTGTCAACTTCCCGCCTTAGAAATCGGAGATATCATGGCGATTTTAGATGTAGGTGCTTATGGTTACGCCATGTCTTCTCATTTTTTACATCGTCCTAAACCTGCGGAAGTGTTACTCGAAAATAAACAGCATCGGTTAATTCGTCAGCGAGAAGATTATAGCGTTTTACTCACGAATCAATTGTTTTAGTTCATTATCTTTCTATTGGAGGAATTTTCATTATGAAATGTATTCACTGTGGGACTGACAACAACTTAAAAGAGAGAATTTCTAATCAAGGCAGATGTAAAGAGTGTAATTCTCCCTTTGCCTTTGAACCGACTACGATGAAAACCGTAAAAATTACAGATGCTTTTTTTGCTAACGCCTTAAAAGATATTTCGATTAATGACACCTTATTTTTCACCAAAAAACAACTATTTTATTTATTAGAAAAACGCTATAAACGAAAAAAATTTACGATGAAATCCAATTTTTATTTTTTGATCATGTACTTATTTTTGAATGTTATCTTTGTCACTCTATTGGGAGGGTTTATCGTTGACTCAGTAGGTATGGCTTTGTCAGTCACTATTGTTAATAGCATTTATCAAATGGGAATTATTTTCTATTTATTTAGTTGCTCAAAAGGAAAATTTTTAAATAATAGAAGTAGAAACTCTGCTACTAAAAACTTAAAAATGGTTGGTTTTATTATATTATTTGCTGGAATTTGGGTTAGTTTATTTATTGTTAATTCTTTTACCCTATTCTGTACCATTCTTTTACTTGGATTATTCTCAATATATCTAGGTTTTAAACAAGCTAATAAACCTGAATTTTCTCAAGAATTGATAATCAATCCAAATGAATTTCAACAATGGTTATATCGTTGGGAACAAGTTAACGGAACTTATCCTAAACTTTTACCCTCTCCCCTACAAAGTCTTCAACCTGCAACCGTTAATCCTGATATTATAAACTATAGTTTTGATCGATTAATTGTTTGTGATACGGCTGAAATTGCCCAATTTTTAATCGCAAATAACTTCCACTTTGAACATAACTGTGCGATTTTTAGTATTACGGGATATCCTCAAAATATTTTCAAAACCACCATGCAAATGTTACGCCGAAATCCCGATTTACAAGTCTATGCGTTGCATAATTGTACTCCGAGAGGGATGACTTTAGTGCATCATCTCCGCACAAGCCAAAATTGGTTTTTAGATACCAATCAAGTGATTATAGACTTAGGAATTACACCCCGTCAAGTCTTAGAAACTAAACGTGGAATTTTGATTCAATCTTCCCCAAATTCAGCTAAAGACGGAATTGAACTCCCGAGAGAAGTTCGTGGGAGTTTATCCCCAGAAGAATTACAATGGTTAGATGCGGGAAACTTTGTCGAGTTGGAATCTTTTAATCCTCAACAGTTAATCCAAATTATTCAGCGAGGAATTACAAGGGATTTAAGTTTGGATAGTGCGGATAGCGATTCTATTTTTGTAGAAGACTCAGATAATTCATTGTACGTTTTTCAAAGTTTTGGTTAATTCGATATTCAGTTTAAATACTAAAAAAGGAGCAATTGAATTATGAAGTGTATTAACTGTAATACTAACAATACATACCGAGAAAGAACGACCAGTGGATTGAGTCGCTGTAAGAAATGCCGTCATCAATTTGTGTTTGACTACCGGAGACATAGTAAATGTCCTCAAAAATTAACCGATACCTTTTTCTTGAATGCTATTGATCGAATTTCTGCAAATAAGACGCTTTACTTTACAGCTAAACAGTTTAAGTATTTTTTATCTAGAAGATTATTAGCATTACCTTTTGTTGGCGGGATTCAACCTCAACCAACCGTCAAATATATTAAGGTATTCACAATAGAAAATATCAATCCCTATCTTGCTAAAAAAAATGCGATTGGGGTTTATCTTGGGTTAAATCTTCTAGCTGAAGTCATTTTATGGACTGTTTTTAAAAAATTGACCTTGACTTCTCTCTTTATAAATGACTGGAAAAGTGGTAGCTTTTGGTTAATATTTTTAATCAGCAACGCAATTATACTCCCCATATTTCATTCAGATTTCCTAAACACACCAAAAGAACATCGATATCATCGCCAGCTTCGCAAGAAAAGAACAGTATTTTTTAGCAATTTAACCATTTTAACGATAGGAACTTTGATGATTCGTGGATATTTGTATTATCAAGCTCCTATTTATAATTTGTTGTTAAGTTTTGAAGAAAAAAGTATTTTTCCTTGGATTATTATATTATTATTGGCTGCGCCTTTATTCTTAGCTCGAACAATGCTAACCAATTTTTCAGTATACTTAGCGGATCTCAAAGAAGGTAAACGGGGTGAAGTTCGCACGATTCGTCAAATCAATAATTATGAAAATACTGCTGTTCAAAACTATTTTTATATCTGGATACAAGAATGGGAAAGAATTAATGGTAAAATAGTTAAATTACTTCCTCCTCCTCAAGATAAAATAGAAGTCAGTATTAACTCAGATGTTAGCACTTATAGCTTTGATCGATTAATTGTTTGTGAGAGTGCTGATATTGCTCAATTTTTAATTGCTAACAACTTTCACTTTGAAAAAAATTGTGCGATTCTCAGTATTGATGGCTATCCTCAAAATATTTTTAATACTGTGATGCAAATGCTACGCCGCAACCCGAATTTATGGGTTTATGCAGTGCATGATTGTACTCCTAAAGGGGTGAGTATTGTCTATCAATTACGAACCAGCGATCAATGGTTTAGAGATAGTAATGTTATGATGATTGATATCGGAATATTACCTCGTAAAATTCTAGCAGTTAAAGGTAAAAGTATTTGGGTAAAAATGACCGAAAAATCAGCACAACAAGCTGAACAATTACCATTAGAAATTCAGCAAAGTTTAGGAGAAGATGAATTAAAATGGCTAACAGAGGTAAATTTTGTCGAGTTAGAATCTATTCATCCTCAAAAATTGATTCACATTCTCAGTCAAAGTCTGGCTAACCAAGCATTGAATTTTGATGCTCCGAGTTTAAGAGAAACAGATGATTCGATTTTAGAAGAAACAGATTATTCCCTTTCAGAAGAAACAGATCGGAAAAACAACATCCGCTATCAATCCTCTGATACATTTGGTTAAGCCTATTATTTTTTATGAACCTGTAACCACATCTCCAAACTTGCCAGTAACCACAATTTAACCCCGTATCTTCCCCAAGTATCTCCTCGATAATTCAACCAATCCTTAATCATAGACTGATTCAAGTAAGGTGAAATTAGACTCTTTTTATTTAACAGCAAACTTTTCGCTTCTTTTTGCCAATATTTCCGAAACCCTAGCTGTACAGGAACCATCATTCCACTTTTTGGACGATGAATAATTGCATCGGGTAAAAGATCTTTCACAGCTTGTTTTAAAACGGCTTTTTCTTCAACTCCTGAGAGTTTATATTCTGGGGGAATCTGCATACTCAAGTCTACAATACGCTGATCAAATAAAGGAGATCTCCCTTGTAAGTTTAAGGAGGAAGTTAAATTATTCACTTTGGTTAAAATTTGATCGGCTCCCTTAAACTTAATATTTAAAGCCATTAATCGATTTAAGTAACTTACATTTGAGTTCAAATCTTCATAAAAAACTGAATTTTCTGCCTGAATAGCTGTATAAATTTCTGGTTTAAAGAGTTGTGGTAAATCCTCCGAACATTTTTTAAAAGAACTTAAATAGGCTGTTAGAGAATCTTGTTTTGTGACAGAACCATATAAAGAATTAATCAACATCGGTTGATTTTTTGGCCCTCCAAAACAAGGATCTCCTCCCTCACCATTGAGGATAACCTGTACATCTTTTGAGGCTAATTTTCCTAATAATAAATTGGGAACGGTTAAAGGATCGCCAATGGGATCATCTAGATAAAACATGGCTTCAGGAAGGTATTCCCACATCTGAGAAAATGTGATTTCTAAAATGTGATGATTGGTTTGACAATGTTCGGCAACCATCGATGAAAATTCTAACTCATTGGGAGATTCTGAACCAAAATGAATGGAGTAAGTATGAACGGTTTGATTATGCAATTTTGCTGCTAAAGCGGTAATACAACTCGAATCTAAACCTCCTGATAAAAACACCCCAACAGCTTGATTTTGAGGTAAAAAGTCTTGAACTACTTGATTAAGAAGAACACGCAAAGATTCTCCATGCCAAGCTAGAGATTCATCGGAGGCGGTAATATCTTCTTGTAGTTGCCAATAACTATATTGATTCTCCGATGGAAATTGGATTGCTGTTGCTGGACGAACTTCTTGAATATCTTGCCAAAGGGTTCTTTTACCGGGAACAAATGCACAACATAAATAATCCCGCAAAGCCACTAAATCTAAGTCTGATGAACGATAGGGAGAAAGAGTTTTTAATTGGGGAGAAATCCAACGAACTGAACCTGTATTTGTATAATAAAGAGTTCGATAACCAACGCGATCGCGGATGATCCAGAGGGTTTGTTTTTGTCTATCCCAAACGACAAAGGCATACATTCCCACTAAAAAAGGCAAGCATTCCCATCCCCATTTTGTCCAGAGTTCAGCTACTAATTGTTGATCATTTCCTAAAAAGTTTTGTGCAGATACTCCTAATTTGTGGTATAATTCAGCTTGATTCGTTAACCAAATATCCCCGACAATCACAAATTGTTCGCTAGAACTAATTGCCAAGAGTTCTGAATGGGGTAAAGAAATAACGGCAAACTGTTCATCTTGCCAAATGGCATCTGTTGACGGTGTATTTAATCTTCCCCATGCCACACACCAACTGGCAATGAATACATGAGGTAAAAGATGATTTTTGGTTTTTTTAAACGCTTTAAAGATCATTGTTAAGTTTTAATCGCTAAACAGATTAAGATAGATAAAACAACACAAAAACAGCCAAAATGAATTTAGTTCAGTCTTCGGTTCAAAATGTTTTGACTGCCCGTGCGCGTTTGGGAGAAGGCCCCGTCTGGGACGCGGATCAGCAAAAACTTTATTGGGTTGATATCTATAATTATCGGGTTCATCAGTTTGATCCGACAACGGGGAAGGATCGTTATTTTGATGTGGGGGATCTGGTCAGCGCTATTGCGATCGCTAAACCGGATCAATTATTATTAGCCCTACGCGATCGCTTGGCATTTCTCGACCTAAAAACCAAGAAGATTGAAACCCTAAAATCCGTCAAATTTTCCCATCCTGACACCCGTTTTAATGATGGCAAATGTGACCCCCAAGGACGATTTTGGATCGGTTCTATTAGCCAAGTCCCCGGAGAAGCCGCCCTGTATCGCTATGATCCTGATGGTTCCCTAAATCTGATGGAAACGGGGTTAACCAATTCTAACGGCTTGGGTTGGAGTCCAGACGGACAAACGTTTTACTTGACGGACTCTGCCAAACGGACTATTTATGCTTACCCGTTTGACGGGAAAACCGGAACAATTAGCGATCGCCGCGTTTTTGTTAACCTGGAAGATGAAAACGTAGAACCCGATGGACTCACCATCGACACCGCAGGGAATATTTGGTCAGCTTTGTGGGATGGTTGGGCGGTGGTGTGTTTTAACCCCAATGGCGAGGAAATTTTGCGGGTTGAGATGCCTGTACAGCGTCCAACTTGCCCAACCTTTGGCGGTTCTGACTTAAGCGATCTTTATATTACCTCGGCCTCAGTAGGGCTAAATCAGAAAGAAATTCAACAAGGCTTCTACGCAGGGGATTTATTTTGTGTTTCAACGACTGTCCACGGAATGCCCAGCTATTCGTTTAAATCAGGAATTTAGTGATGGGATAATTACTGATGGACAGTCGGATTACTATCGCTGAGGATTTCCGGAACAGAATTTTTTGAGGAGTCAGAAAAACCATGCTCGACACAGAGACAAAAAGAGAGTTTGAAAACGGATATCTATTAAAAAAATGGGTTTTCAGAGAAATGAACCTATGCTTCCCAAAATAATCTTATCTGTTTCCAAAATCTTTGTGTCTTTGTGCCTTAGTGGTGATTTTTTGATATTAATATATGAACGTTCCCGACTCCCAGACCTTCCGGGTTCCCTAAATTATCCACCTTCTTCTTCTTCTTCTTTCAGTCGTTTGAGTTCTTCTTTATCGATGTCGGGAAGTTTGTAAATGACACCGACAAAATACCAATAATAAACGGCAACGGGATCAACATCAAGGGGATAATAATAAGTGTTGTAACTCATGATTAATACAAACACCCAAAACGAGGCACCAAAGCTGCGGATATTTTTCTCTTTGAGGGAACGATAGGTTTTAAAGGTCGTGACAGTGAGGGTCGTTACTAATCCTAAAAAGGCTATTGTTCCGATAGGCCCAATTTCATAAATCAGTTTAGGATAATAGGTTTCAACCAGCTTGGTGTTGCCAAAAATTCGGGTGGAATTTGTAGCCCGTCCTATGCCTTTTCCAAAAATTCCTTGTTGTCCGCCTGTAGTATGTTCAAACTGTTCAGCGATAAAAGCAGTTGGGGGGGAGGCATTCCAGCGAGAGACAAAACTATCGATCCGTTCTTGAATAATTTGCGGGTTAGCAATGACAGCAATTCCTAAGACTAAACCGAGTCCTGCTGCAATGGGAAGAAAACGTTTTAAGTTGGTGACTTGACCTGTTAAAACGAGAAGAATTACTGTTACTAAAGGAACTAAAGCGAGGGCAATTCGTTGACCGGAAATTGCGGAGTTAACAAACACTAAAGCCATTCCGCCTAAACCCACCATCCGCCACAAGGGAGAAGGATCGCTAAAGGCGGTTGCAAAGGTAAAAAAGGCGTTAGAAATGAGGAACCAAGCCCACTGCCAAGGGGCTACAAAAGTACCCGGTAAACGGATCATATTTTGTGAGGGACTAAACACTAATGAACCGCCGACTAAACATTTCGCCTCAAGGGTGGCTTTAAATAAATCATCCCCGCTTAAATGGTCTGTCCCTTTACAACGCCCGGAAACCAAAAATTGATACTGCACGACACCTAAAACACAACAAATAATCGCTAAAACCAAGGTCATTCGGGTGAGAAAGAGTAAGTCTTTTTTGTCTTTTATTTGATAGTAAGCACAGGGAATTAAGGGTACATATCCTAGAAAAACTTTGAGTCCGAGAAGTCCCATTAAAATGGGTTTATCTCCAGGGGAGGGCGGATCAAGTTGTTGTAAACCGTTGACTAATAGGAGTGTAAGTAGACAAAACCCTAATAAAATGTAGAGAGGGGTTTTTATAGCTTTGTGAACGAGAAAGGGCTGGTGTTGACGTTTTAATTTTTGCGTCAGTGCATAAAGAGCGGGAAAATAAAAGCCGTCTTTTGCCAGTTGAAAGAGGGCATTTCCACCCCCGATCCAGTAGGTGATAGTTCCCGAAAACGGCATATAGATCAGGAATGCCCACAGTCCTTGCATGGGGTATTGATAGGACAGTGCTAAAACTAAGATACCGCCCCCGCCTGCGATCGCGAGTTTTTCATCTTTGACAAAAAACAAAGCAACGCCAACCAATACAGCTAAAACCCCAACGGAGGAAACTAAGGAAATTAGTTTTTTAATCTCTTTGGCGGTTTTCTGTTTGCGAATTTTTAGTTCTTTTCTACTGATAGCGGGTTTAGCCCCGGCTTTTTTGTTCTTGTTTTTTTTACGTTTAGATTTCAGTTTGACAGCCATAACTTTGCTGACCCTAGCGTATAAAAAAGAGGAATATAGCAGAAATCAGGAGACAGGAGACAGGAGACAGAATTGAAACCTTTATCAGAAAAGGATTTGACAGAAAAACCGTGTCCTAATCAACTCTTTCTCTGCTATAGTGCTGATATTAATTGAATTAAAATTTCAACCCAACTGATGCTTTAATGATTTTGAACGCGCAATCCCTGATGTTAAAATTTAGCCCTAAGCAGCCATTATAGCAACCGAGACAAAAAACCCCTAGTTCCTCAAAGAAACCGGGGTTTTAGGAATGATGCGATCGCTTTCAATGACCTGATGAAAAAATATGAATTTTAAAGTAATGTGAGTGGGTTAGACAGCTAGATGTTGCTGAACGACGGAAACCAAGCGATCGGCCCAAAGATTAGCGAGTTCATTGCGGATGGCTTCAACCATGACGCGAATGACAGGTTCAGTCCCAGACGCCCGCACTAATATTCGTCCCTCGTCGCCCATTGCGGCTTCGGCTTCTTGAATAGCATTGATCACGGGTTCACACTGTTCCCAATTCCGACGACGGTTAACATCTTCGACCCGAATATTTCGCAGCAGTTGGGGATAGGTTTGGAAACTCTGGTCTACTAATGTAGTCAGGGTGACTCCTGAACGCTTGACTAATGCGGCAATGTGCAGAGCGGTTAATAAACCATCTCCGGTAACACCATAATGATGGCAGAGAATGTGACCGGATTGTTCACCGCCTAACATGGCGCCAGTACGTTTCATTTCAGCGTGAACGTGTTGATCGCCAACCGCAGTTCGAGTCAGTTGACCGCCTTGTTGTTTCCAAGCCCGTTCAAAGCCTAAGTTAGCCATGACGGTGGAAATAATCAAATTTTCGGGAAGTTGTCCGGCTTGGCTGAGTGTTTGGCCCCAGAAATAGAGAATGTAGTCCCCATCAACCGCTCGACCCTGACTATCAACGGCTAACACTCGGTCTGCATCGCCATCAAAGGCAAAACCCATATCGGCTTTTGTTTCTAAAACGGCTTGTTGTAGGCGTCCGAGGTGGGTTGAACCGCAGTTAACGTTAATCTGATGACCGTCGGGTTGGTCGTGGAGACAAATCACCTCAGCCCCCATTTGGCGAAAAACTTTCGGTGCGAGATGAACAGCAGCACCCCAAGCCAAATCTAAAACAATTCGCATTCCTTCTAGGTTTAAAGTCGGAAGCAGGGGACGATGTAAAGATTGGGCGTAGTCCTCGACCAGTTCACTGCGGTAGTGATGTTGTCCACAGTTGCCGAAACTGACGGGAAAATCGGCTTGTCCTCGCAGAGCGGCTTCTATTTGCTGTTGTAGGGCTGAGGAGAGTTTCGTGCCGTCTGAACCAAAAAATTTAATTCCGTTGTCTTCTGGAGGGTTGTGACTGGCGGAAATCATCACGCCACCGACGGCTTCGTTGGTACTGGTGAGATAAGCAACGCCTGGAGTCGGACATAAGCCCAAATACCAAACCTCTAGTCCGGCAGCAGTTAGACCTGCGGATAAGGCCATTGCTAACATATTGCCAGAGTTTCTGGTATCCTGACCGAGAAGTACCGGGCCTGGATTATGGGTTTGTTGGCGGAGAACTTGTCCTGCCCAGAAACCGACTTGTAAAGCCAGGGGAGCGCTGAGAAGTTCGCCGACTCGTCCTCGAATCCCATCGGTGCCGAATAGGGGTGTAGACGGGAGTTCGGTGATACTTCCAAAAAAGCTAACGGGAGAATGTCTCATAGATTGTGTTGGGTTAACGGGCTGATGTCGTCCTCCATCTTGAGTTCGGGCGGATGCTGCGACCATAAACGTTCACTCCTCAAGTTACTCACACATTCATTGTGGAGGATACCATGTCCGGAAGTGAGGTCAACACTAAATGGATTTTTTTAGGGGGGTAGGGTGAAGGTGTTGTGCAAGGATGGTGGATTGGTCAAGCTTCTCTCTATTGTATCGGCAACTGCGTCAATTTATTCGGTTTGCTATCCAAGAGATAAAATAAAAATTGATCGTGAATGCTCGTCCTCAACCGTTATCGCTTCTGTTTAATGATCGTTTTTAATCCAGGTTTAAATAATGAATTCTCAACCCGATTTTAGCTCGCTGTCACGACCCGAAAAACAGTTGTGGAAGTTTCCCTACCGGATTTATTCTTTCTTGTTTGTGGCTTTAATGGTTAGCTGTGGTATATTAGCTTATTCTCCGGTTTTAGATAACTTTTTTCTCTCGGATGATTTTGTGTTAATTGCTCTGTTTTCTAAGTTAGGTGCTTGGGGGTTGTGGGTGAATCAACAACATGGTCAGTCTTTATTTTTTAGACCCGTTTTGAGTTTAATTAGTTTTCTGGATTATCAACTCTGGGGGTTGAATCCTTTGGGTTATCATCTGACGAACTTATTCTTTCATTTGATGAATAGTTTAGCGGTGGGCTGGATTGCCTTTTTTTTAGCTAAGTATCTAAAATTTGAACGAATTTATCAGAACTTTTTACCCTATTTAGCGGCGTTTATTTTTCTATTGCTTCCCTGTCATACTGAAGTGGTTTCTTGGATTTCCGCTCGAACCGATGGGGTTGCGACCTTTTTTGGTTTATTTTCATTTGCTCTTTATCTCGCTTATAAATGTTATTTCAAGCCTCGATTTTTGATGATTTCTTCTGTCTTTTTTTTAGCGGCTTTATTGTCAAAAGAATCGGTCGTAACTTATCCGGGCTTAATTATATTATTTGAGTTTTATGAATATTTTATCCAACAAAATTATCGCAATAGTATGGCGGCTCGTTTTTCAATTTGTTCACTCTATATTTGGACTTTAATTATTTATTTTGGAACTCGATTTATTAAACTGGGTGAATTGGTGGGTGGATATGGGGAAGATGTTCACTTGAGTTTTGATCTTTATCGAATTGTCCAAAATCTTGTCATTTATCCGACGCGAGTTTTTTTTGCTCCCCGACTCGAATCAAATTTTCTATTCTGGTTATTTGCTTTTCTAGGTTTAGTTTTATTATTTTTAGGGTGTCTGGGGGTTTGCTGGCGATGTCGCCCAAAGTTTTCTGAGGTTCCCGCTCTTTTAGTGTTTTTGGTTGCTGCTTTTCTAACGGTTGTTTTACCTGCAATTAATGTTTCTGTGTCTACGGTTGATACTCAAGGAGAACGATATTTATATTTTGCTTCAGGATTTGCGGCGATTTTTATGGCGATTATTCTCACTGTTATTTTGCAAAATATAGCTTTGATTCTAATCGTTTCAACGGTAATATTAATGTTTTGGGGTACATCGGTTTATGATCTCAATCAAAACTGGAATACTGCGGCTGAAATTTCCAAAAATATTTTAGTCAGTTTACAGCAAATACCTAAAGATCGGGTGATTATTAATAGTTTACCTGATAATTATCGTGGAGCTTATATTTATAGAACAGGACTGATTCAAGGTCTTTATCTATTTGATGAGAGTAACAAGTTTCAGATTGAATTCAACCGCACAAAAATTAATCGTGCTTTTGAAAATGTCAATTTCTCAACAGATAATATTCAGATTGTGATGAATCATAGTTTAGTTGAACCGAGTGATAGTATATTGATGAGTAATCCAGAAACAGGTGTTTATCAATTTAAACTGTCTAACCCGCAAGCCTCATTCTATGCTTGGAAGAAAAATGACTTAGAAACAGAAGATTACCAAGTCACAAATTTAGACTATCATCAATATGAACTGCGGTTTAGTGATTTAACCAGAGCCAAAGATTTAGTGTTTTATTCATCAGGTAAATTAGTTGACCAACTTTGAACCCAGTCTTCATCAACTTGATGATATTATCGAACTCGGTTTTCCCGCCTTGACTAAATTTCATCTCAATTTCTCGGGTTCCACCACAATTAGAACGAATGAGGTATCATTATGACAATTTGACGTAACTCAGTTTGGTGTGATGGAGCCGATTTATATTTTAGGTGCGGGGCCTGCGGGACTTGCGGCAGCTTATCTCTTGACCCAGCAAGGTCAACGAGTCGTTGTAATTGAGCGAGACTCTCAAGTGGGCGGACTAGCGAAAAGCTTTGAATATAAAGGATTTATTCTTGACTATGGGCCACATCGATTTTATACCAAATTGGCTCCAGTTTTAAAGCTTTGGAATCAGGTTTTAAAAGAGGAACAAGTCACCGTTAATCGCCTGACTCGCATTTATTACGGTGGTAAATATTTCAGTTATCCTCTCAAAGCAAAACAGGTTTTATTCGCCCTCGGTTGGTTAGAAAATCTGCGAATTATTATTTCTTATTTCGCCGCTCGTTTGTTTCCGAAACGCAACCCGAATAACTTTGCAGAATGGGTAACAGATCAGTTTGGACGGCGACTGTTTGAGATTTTCTTCCAAGGATATACCGAGAAAATTTGGGGAATTCCTTGTGAGGATATTAGTGCAGATTGGGCGGCTCAACGGATTAAAGGGTTATCACTATTTAAAGCGGCTCGTCAGGCAATTTTTGGCAATGATGGTAAAGTTAAAACCCTGATTGAACAGTTTCAATTTCCCCGTTTAGGTTCGGGTCAACTTTATGAAAAAATCGTTGATTATCTCCAGGAAAATCATCAAATCGTTTTATTAAATACTGAAGTCGTTCGAGTTCATCACGATAACTTTAAAGTGACTCACGTTACTCTAAAAAATCGTCACACTCAAGAACATAAAACCGTTCCTTGTCGCAGTATTATTTCTTCAATTCCGATCACTCACTTGATGCAGCAAATAGAATCCCCTCCCCCTTTACAAGTGATCAATGCTGCCAAATCTCTCAAGTTCCGCAATACAATTTTAGTCTATTTGATGGTAGAATCCGGTGATTTATTCCCCGATAATTGGCTCTATATCAATGACCCCAAAGTTCAGTTAGGACGAGTCACTAACTTTGCTAACTGGTCGCCTAGTATGCTCCCAAACTCTCAGCAAACGCCGCTTTGTTGTGAATATTGGTGCAATTTTGAGGATGATTTATGGCAATGTCCAGAAGATGAACTGCGGATCAAAGCTGAACAAGAACTGCGACAAGTTGGACTCTTAAAACAGGAAAAAGTTGTTGAGGGGTTTGTGATTCGTTTACCGCGAACTTATCCGGTTTATGCAGGAAATTACAAAGAGGCTTTAGAAGAAATCAAAGCTTATCTTCAGTCTTTCCAAAATCTGCAAGTGATTGGTCGTTATGGATCGTTTAAATACAACAACCAAGACCATAGTTTATTAATGGGAATTCTCGCGGCTGAAAATATTATGACACCGAATAAACATGATCTTTGGGCGGTGAATAGCGATAGTGAATACGTGGAAGAAGCGGACGCAGACGCCACAACAACCGTCGCTAAAAAAGTTCATTCTCCTCGAAAATTACCTCAGTTACTTCAACAATTCGGAGGCTATCTATTTACAGGAGGAACTGCAACTGTAGTTGATGTTTTAGTATTTTCGATTTTAACTCAAGCAGGTTTGTGGTATGTTTATGCTTTAGTAATGAGTTGGTTTTTTGGCTTGAGTACCAACTTTTGGTTAAGTCGTCGTTTTGTCTTTGGAATTTATTGGAATAATTGGTGGCTTCAATACACGGTTTTTGCTTCCGTTGCGTTGAATAGTTTGTTAGCAAATTTAGGACTGTTACAACTGTTAATCAATGAAGCTGATTTCCATCCAACTCTCGCTCGTTTAGTCAGTTCGGCTTGTGTAGCGATGATTAGTTTTACAGGTCACAAACTGTATTCTTTTTCTCAACCTCATTCCCCTTCTAAACTCTCAGAACTTGAGTCTTAACCTGTAACTTTAACTGTAATGTTTGACCGTAAAAATGACTCTAAACCTCCTTTAGCCTGGGTAGTTTGTATTACGCTAGTCAGTTGGATCGTTTTGGTTCCGATTGTGAATTCCATTCAGATTCCATTAGGAAATAAAACCGAAGTGATCTCACTGGCTTACCTAGAAAATATTAGCCCTTATACAGACTATTTGAAATATTTGATTCTATTGCTGGTTCCGCCGATGATAGCGGTTCTCGCTTTAAGGATAAAGGGGAAAACAATTGAGTCATTTTTTCAGGGTATTTTATCCATTGCCAAAAATAGACGAGTTTGGGTGATTACAACAGGACTATTATTAACGGCTTGGGTGATTAATGTTCCCTTTGATCAGTTTAAAGTCAAAGAAACCTTAATTGATTCTTTTCACGAAGGAGAATATTTAGGGTTTCTTCCCAACTTTATGCAGTTAGAAAAGCCTTTTGTTAACACGGTTTTAATTCATGGTTGGGGAATGGATGTTTTACCGACTTGGTTAGCCACTCAGTTTATTTTTAATAACAATGGTATTGCTCTCACTCGCTTATTTGCTAATCTAGAGAATGTCATTACCAGTTTGGGATATTTCTGGATTTTTTGGGAACTCACCGCAGTCGCGAAACTGAAAAAATCCCGTTTACCCCTCTTTTTAGCTTCTTGTTTGTTATTTTGTATTCTTGATGGCATTTTCTTTAAATATGATGGGCGACGCGGAACTTTTTTCATTCTTCAGTTGGCTTTAACACTGCGATTTTTTAGAGTTATTGACATTCAGCCTAAACAGGCGCAAATTTTAGGATTTGTTTTAGGTGCATCAATTCCAGCGAGTTTTTTATATGTTTATGATCGCGCTATTTATTTTGTAGCGGTTGATCTTTTTAGTTTGGGTTTGAGCTTATTTTTAGAGAAAAAAACGGCTAAAACTTGGTTTTTTAGTTCGGGGGTTGGTGCGATTTCTTCTCTAATCTTAATGACAGTATTGTTAGGTATTGAACAAATTAACGCTATCATTTCACAGGTTCTTTACTGGGGAAAATATGGTCGATACATTTCTTTTATTCCGTTACCTCCGATAGAGATGACGTTCATCTCACAAAACTTTTGGTTAGCGATGTTAATTCAAGCTTTAGTTATCGTTTATTTATTGCTGGATTTCATAACTGAAAACCTCAAGTTTCGCCTGTTTTTTCAGAAAAATATTTGGATTCTTTTATTACTGTCGGCGTCTGTTGTTTATATGAGAATTACTCTTGATCGCAGTGATTTAGGTCATGCTTATCAGGGTGCAATTCCGACTGTATTTTTATTAGCTTATTTAATCTGTATTGGCTATCGTCAATACTTACAACCTCAGTTAGATGAACTGAAGCTCAATTCTATTCATCAAATTATAATTATAATTATCCTATTAGGTTTAATTTCTTCGGAACCGGGATTTAATTTCAAGACTGCTGTTAATAAAACTGTTAAGTTACCGAGTCGATTAGCTTTTTCTGATGAACAAATTCTTCAGCCTGATTATCTCGAAGCTTTAACGGTAATGCAGCCTGAAATTCAGCAACAATCGTGTTTTTATACCTTAACGTCAGAGGGATTATGGTATTATTTATTTGATAAGCCCTCTTGTTCAAAATATGGATATACTCTTTATTCAAAACCGATTGAAGCTCAAAAAGAAGTGATTCAAGAGTTAGAAGAAACTCAACCGGATATTATCTTACTCACCAATGCGATGTGGTATCAAAATCCTTGGGATGGCGTGTTAAAATCAGATTCTTCTGCTCTGATTTATCAGAATATTTTACAAAAATATCGACCTGATAAACTCATTCAATCTCATTGGTTTTGGAAACGGAGTGATCGCCCTTTGACTTTGATTGAAACGAATCCTAACATTAACACCCTAAATGGATTTGTAGAAGTTCTACCGAATCAAGTGATTTCTAGAAATGATATTGTAGAATTGAGTGGATGGGCGGTTTTACCAGAAAAGCAAAAACCCGCAGATGCTGTTTATCTCAGTTATGGTGATCAAAATCAGTTAATTGCTGTGGGAAAAGTGAATCAAAATCGCTCAGATGTGGCTAAGGTTTTGTCTGTTATTAACTATAGTAATTCTGGTTGGTTGATTCGAGTTCCGATAACAGCTTTACCTTTAGGAAATACGGTGTTAAAAGTTTGGGCGTATGATGGAGAAACTGATAAATTAACACAAATCGGCTCAGAAATTCCGGTAGAAGTCACTCGATAGTTAAAAAACCCAGTTTCGAGAAAGTTACCGGGTTTTTGAGGGTTTTTAGTTTTTACTTGTAGGGTGGGTGACAACCGATAACTCAATTGCTCAAGTTAAATTTTTTTGTGTCACCCACCCTACTCGATTTTTGCTTAGTAAGGTGGGTGACAACCGATAACTCAACTGCTCAAGTTAAATTTTTTTGTGTCACCCACCCTACTCGATTTTTGCTTAGAGATAATATTCAAGAATTTGAGCTGTTTTTTTCCCAGTTTTTTCCCATTTAAACTCTTTCGCTCTCGCTAATCCTAAATTCCGAAGATGCGATCGCATTTGACTATCATTGGCTAAAGTTTCCATCGCTTCTGTGAGTTCATTCACATCTAAAGGATTAATATATAACGCCGCATCTCCTGCTACTTCCGGTAAAGAAGCGAGGTTAGAGGTAATCACAGGAGTTCCACAAGCCATCGCTTCTAGAACCGGAAAACCAAACCCTTCCCAAAGACTGGGAAAAACCAGTGCAATAGCTTGATTAATGATTCTTGTAAATTCTTGGGGTGAAACATAATCTAAAAATTTCACCTGTTGATTTAATCCTAATTCTGCAACTTGGGCTTTGAGATTTGGGGTGTAAGTTGTATCAGTTGGCCCTGCGAACCAAAGTTCATAATCTGAACGATTTGAGAGTTGAGAAAATGCTGTAATTAATCGAGGTAAATTCTTATAAGCATCATGGCGACCAATATACAGAAAATAATTGCGGGTTGGTAAGTTTAAAAACTGAAATTTTTCGGGATTATAACCTAACGGAATCGGTGTTATTTTTGTTTCGGGAAGTTGAAAAAACTGCACTAAATCTTGAGCCGTTGCTTGAGAATTACACACAATATGTTCGGCTTGGGATAACACCGTTGGCACATAATGTTTAAAGTAAGCAGTTAGGCGAGAACCCCGTCTCGGAAAGCGTAGAGGGATTAAATCATGTGCCATGACAATCGAACGACAGGGAGAATATAACGGGGCTTCTGGGAGTGGAGAAAAGAGCAGATTTCCTCGCAGTTTGTGATAAATGGAGGGGAGTTTAAATTGAGTCCAAACTAAACGGCGAAAATGCCCTTTTGTCCCCTGAGCGGGCGTCATATTATTGGGAACGGGATAACAGGAATAATCGGGTTTAGATTCGGCGACTAATAAAGTTGGATTGAGCGGTTTGAGTTGAGGTAAAATCTGGCTAGCATAGACAGAAATACCTGTCGGTTCAGGAATGAGAACCGATAAATTAATCAGTAATAAATCAGACATTAATACAAGGTATTTTTAGGATAATTTTAGAAGGCTATTGAATCAAAAATCAACTGATATTACTAGATAAACAGAGATGTTTTTAGAAGAGGGGCAGAACAGTTTGCCCCTAAAATTACAGGTTTTAGCACCTCATAAAAATCCCTAAATTGTTCTGAGAAGTGTTTCTGTCAATACAATATTAGGTCAGTTTTCCGAGTCAGTTTTACAGATGAACTACTTTTGAGTTTTTTCTGCATAACCTCCTTCTTCGGGAAAACGAGTAATATCATCTTCTCCTAAATATTCTCCATTTTGAACTTCAATCATTACTAATGGAATTACTCCCGGGTTTTCAACTCGATGGGGAGTATTCATCGGAACATAGGTGGATTGTTTAGGGATCAGAACTGTTTCTTGACCCCCACAAATCACTTTAGCAGTACCCGCAACAACAATCCAATGTTCACTCCGATGATAGTGCATTTGGGTACTAATATGATATCCCGGATTCACAACAATCCGATTAATACGATAGCGATCGCCCTCTTCTAAAACTGTCACCTGACCCCAAGGGGGTGTACGAGTTTGAGAAGTATCAGTTGTTGTGGGTGTCTCGGTTTGAACGGATGTGTCAGTATTATCTTTTGTCATAATCCAAGTCGGGAATAAAAAGTGTTACAGCTATTATAGGTTCTAACACTAACAAACATAAGGTGTAAATATTCTGATGAAAAAATGGATGGTTTGTCTGTTAGCAACTAGCTCCTTTTTTAGTTTATCTGTTCCGGTGTTCGCTTGGCCAACAATGGAGGAAGTCATTTACAACCAAATTCTCAAAGCCTGTCAAACTCTCTCTCACGAGGAAGCCTTAAATCAAGTGTTGGGGGAATATGGGGAGGAAGCCCAAAATAATTATCAAATGTGGCAAGAAATTACCGCAGAAGATTGTGCAAATGCAACGGTTCCTCCTGATCCTTCGGGGATTAAAGGTCAATGTTCGAGTGAATTTGCTTCAACAGGGGAAAAAATCGACACTTCTAATTTAACCTGGAGAGAATGTTGGCTAGAAGTAACTGAGAATAAAATTCTGTTTAAAACAACTTTTGATACAACAGCAATGGTCGGAAATCAGAATTCTAAATCTCAGTTTATAGTGACTGAACAGCAATATAATTTTCCGGAAGCGATGCGAGATTATTGGGATGAATATGAAGCCACAGGTTACTGTGAATTAAGTGAGAAAGAAACGATTTGTAATTTCCAATTAAATCAGGGTCAATGGTTCCAGATTTTCAAGCCTGATTTGAATTCAGATTTGCAGATTTATCAACTAAGTGACAAGCCACAAAATGTCCTTGTTCAACCTCTCTAAATTCCGGTTCTTCTAGACGACAGCGATCAATTGCTAGCGGACAACGAGTGTGAAATCGACAGCCATTCGGGGGATTAATCGGGCTAGGAATATCATCTCTTAGAATGATTCTTTCGCGTTTAGCTTCGAGTTCAGGATCGGGAATCGGCACCGCAGAAAGTAAAGCTTGAGTATAAGGATGTAAGGGCTTTTTATACAGGGTTATTCTATCAGCAAGTTCAACAATTTTACCTAAATACATCACAGCAACTCGGTTAGAAATATGTCGAACGACACTCAAATCATGGGCAATAAATAGATAAGTTAATCCTAATTTTTGCTGTAAAGATTGCATTAAATTAATCACTTGGGCTTGAATCGAAACATCAAGTGAAGCAATCGGTTCATCACAGACAATAAAATCAGGATTAACTGCTAAAGCCCTCGCAATTCCAATGCGTTGTCGTTGACCTCCTGAAAATTCATGGGGATAACGGTTAATAAATTGAGGATTTAAGCCCACTAATTCTAACAATTCTTGAACGCGATCTTTTATTATATTTGTTGTTAAGTGATGAATAATTAAAGGTTCAGCGATAATTTTACCTACGGTCATTCGAGGATTTAAAGACGCATAAGGGTCTTGAAAAATCATCTGCATTCGCCGACGCATCGCCCGTAATTCTTCGGCTTCTAACGTTGTTAAATCTGTATCTTCAAAGTCAATCTTTCCTGCGGTTGGACGCACAAGCTGTAAAATAGCCCGTCCGGTTGTACTTTTTCCACAGCCAGATTCTCCGACTAAACTTAAGGTTTCACCCCGTTTGATGTCAAACGTTAAACCATCAACGGCTTTAATTGCACCAACTGTTTTTTGAATTAAAATTCCTTTGAAAACGGGGAAATGTACCTGTAAGTTGTGAATCTTAATTAACGTGTCTTGCTGTGGAAAAAATTTAGGTATATTAGATGTAGATTCTATCATTTTATGTTAGAATTATATTAATAATTGAATCAAACTTATCCGATTTTGGGCTTCACCCAACAAGCCACTTCATGTCCTGTATCTACTAATTCTAACGGCGGATCTTCTTTAAAACAATGTTCTATTGCAAAACGACATCGAGGGGCAAACGGACAACCTTTTGGATAATTCGTTAAGTCGGGAGGAACACCTTCAATTGCTTGTAATTTTTCGTTAATATTTCCATCTAAACGAGGTAAACTTTCCAGTAATCCTATTGTATAAGGATGACGCGGATTTTTATACAGTTGATAAACCTCAGCGTGTTCAACAATTTGACCTGCATATAACACTAAAATTCTATCTGCTAATCCCGCTAATAAAGCTAAATCATGGGTAATCCAAATCACCGCCATTCCCAGTTCTTTTTTTAACTGTTTCACTAACTCTACGACTTGGGCTTGAACGGTGACATCTAAAGCCGTTGTCGGTTCATCTGCGATTAATAATTTTGGACGACAAGCTAACCCCATCGCAATCATTACTCGTTGACGCATTCCTCCCGAAAATTGAAAGGGATAGTTTTTGATTCGGCGTTCAGCATCAGAAATTCCGACTTGTTTTAACAGTTGAACTGCTCTTAATTTTGCATCATTTTTATTGAGTCCGAGATGAAGTTGAATTGACTCCGTAATTTGCTTTTCAATCGTTAAAACTGGATTGAGAGAAGTCATCGGATCTTGAAAAATAATCGAGATTTGATTTCCGCGAATTTGACGGAGTTTTTCAGCAGAAAGATTGAGTAAATTTTCCCCTTCAAATAAAACTTTTCCGCCTGTTATTTTCCCTGGAGGAGAAGGAATGAGGCGTAAAATTGACAACACACTAATACTTTTCCCCGAACCTGACTCCCCAACAATTCCAAGGGTTTCACCGGAATTTAATGTATAGGAAATCCCATTGACTGCACAGACAACACCATCGGTTGTAAAAAAGCGAGTTTCTAGGTTTTGAACTTCAAGCAATGGTGACATGAAACTTGGAAATAAATGTGTAGAATAATGAATTGGAGATCAAGCCCGATTGTCCCCTGATTCCAATGACTTGCTTTACACTCCGTAATATTCTTGAAAATTTTCTTTAAACTATATAGAGTAGTTTATACCATATTGCCACGATGTTGCTACAGGCTCAAGACCGCCAAAAACTTGATCAGACGGATGATTCGCTGTTTTACTCCTATCCTCGCCTGGTGACTCACGTAGATGAGGGGTTTATTGACCGCTTAACAAATCTTTACCGGGAACGTCTCAAACCGAATACTCGCATTCTCGACATGATGAGTAGTTGGGTGTCTCATCTTCCTGAGATAGATTTCGCTCATGTTGAGGGACATGGGATGAATGAGGAAGAATTGAAAAAAAATCCGCAACTTGATCATTATTTTTTGCAGAATTTGAATGAAAACCCAAAATTACCGTTAGATGATTGTGATTTTGATGCGGTTTTAAATTGCGTTTCGGTGCAGTATTTGCAGTATCCTGAAGCTATTTTTTATGAGATGTATCGCATTCTAAAACCGGGTGGAATAGCAATTGTTAGCTTTTCTAACCGAATGTTTCCTCAAAAAGCAATTACCGCTTGGCGAGACGGAACAGAAGCCAGTCGAGTGGAACTGGTGAAGGGGTATTTTAACTCTGTTAAAGGGCAAAGTTTACCGGGATTTAGTCTTCCTGAAGTGATTGCTGAACAGTCTTCAGTACCCTCGATTTTACAGATGTTTGGTTTAGGGGGTGGTGATCCGTTTTATGCGGTAATTGCCTATCGTCAAAACTAGAGAATATCAGATTTTGGAGAACGTAAATTTACCTCCAATTAACCAGTTTTGAGACAAAAATATTGAAAGAGGGGCGGGTTTATAAAAGTTATCTTTGGGAAATTATAAACCTATTTTAACCCGCCCCTACATCGGTTAATTTGAAACTTTAGTTGTGATTAACTCCGGCATATTATCACCTTTTTCAGTCCAAGCTTGACGATCAATATTCAGATCAGAAAATCGACTCGCATCAAAAATAGGTTGTTGATCTCCCGCTTGAACTTGCCGATCAAAATCTTTCATCACTCGTAAACCCACTTTAAAGAGTAGAAAAACGGCTACAAGATTAACTAAGGCTAAGAGTCCCATTGTCAAATCTGCAAAAGCAAATACGGTACTTAAATCTTGTGCCGATCCCCAGACAACTAATGCTAGAGTCAAACCGCGAAAAATATTAAACAGCAGCTTATTTTCTGGACTAAAAAAGTTGAGACTATTTTCACCTAAGTAGTAATTATAAATCATTGAGGTAAAGGCAAATAACACTAAGGCAATGGTGACAAAAGCTCGCCCCCAACCCCCAACGTGTTCAGCCATTGCCGCTTGAGTTAATACAATTCCACTCACATCACTATCCGGTTGATAAACCGAAGACAGAAGAATAATTGCGGCTGTGCAAGTACATAAAATAATCGTGTCAATAAACACACTAAAAGATTGAATTATCCCTTGATTTACCGGGTGTTCAACATAGGCAACCGCAGCCACATTTGGCGCACTTCCTAAACCTGCTTCGTTAGAGAATAAGCCTCGTTTTACCCCAAATAATATCGCCGCTCCCACTCCACCGCTAACGGCTTGTTGTAAGCCAAAAGCACTTTTAAAAATCAGACTAAAGACATTCGGAATCTCAGCAATATTGGTGACAAGTACAAACAAAGACATGGCAAAATATCCGATTGCCATAATCGGAACTACAAATTCTGCAACATCAGCAATCCGTTTAATTCCACCAAATATAATTAACCCTAAAACAATCAGTAGAATCACACCTGTAATCGAAGTTGGTACTCCAAAAGTGTCTTGAATAGAAGTTGCAACGGTGTAAGATTGGAGAGCGTTAAATCCCAAGCCAAATGTAATCAATAAAAGCGCAGAAAATAGCGAGGCTAACCAGCGTTTACCGAGTCCACGTTCAATATAATAAGCAGGGCCACCGCGATAAGTTCCATCGGGTTCAGCATTTTTAAAAAGTTGGGCTAAAGTGCATTCAAAAAAACTGGTTGCCATGCCAATTAAACCGATAACCCACATCCAAAAAATAGCGCCCGCCCCTCCAAGAGTAATGGCAACTGCAACACCCGCAATATTACCCGCTCCCACTCGTCCGGCAACGCTTAAAGCTAAGGCTTGAAACGAACTTAAATGCCCTTCTTCTCGGTGAAATGATTCTCCTAAAATCGTGAACATTCGCCCAAAATATCGAAACTGCACAAATCGAGAGGAGATTGTTAAAAGCAACCCCACCGCAATCAGTACAAAGATGAGTATCTTACCCCAGATTAAATCATTCAGAAAAGCTAACACTTGCTATTCTCCTAAAATTATTGTAATAAATCATACATGACATTTAAACAAATTGCCTCAAAGGTAAAGAAATATGTTAAAAACATCTAGAGTTAACATGACGATATAGAAACAATCTCTTAATTTCTGTATTTTATAATACAATTATAAGGTTGATAACAGTCAGTTGTTGTTACTTTATTTAACAATACTAAAAATATGATCAAACCTTACCAAAAAGTACCCGTTCAAGACTGTGGTGAACCGTTATTACCCATTCCGCTCGAACAATTTGCAGTTGAATCTCCTCATCCTTATGAAAAACTTGGCGCACCTTATCATCTTTCAGGTGTGGATTCTCCCTATTATTTACGTCAGGAAGTTCTCGAACGTTTAATCACTGCTCAAACGCAATTACAATCTGATTATCCTGGTTGGAAAATCTTGATTTTTGATGCTTATCGTCCTCTAGAAGTCCAACAATTTATGGTTGATTATACCTTTGCAGAAATCATAAAAGCTAGAGAATTAAAACCTGATTTAATATCAGCAGAAGAACGCAAAGCTATCTTAGAAGAAGTCTATCAATTTTGGGCTGTTCCGAGTCTTGATCCTGCAACACCGCCTCCTCATAGTACAGGCGCCGCTATCGATATTACGTTAGTTAATAATACAGGAAAAATCGTTGATATGGGTTCTCCGATTGATGAAATTTCCCCTCGTTCCTATCCCAATCATTTTGCTGAAAGTTCTCATTTAGTTGAGCAAAAATATCATCAAAATCGCCTAATTTTAGCAGCAGTAATGATTTCAGCCGGATTTCAACAGCACCCGAATGAATGGTGGCATTTTTCCTATGGGGATCAGATGTGGGCTTGGTTGAACAATCAGCAAGAAACTGAACAGAAATCTGTCGCAAAATATGGGAGATATTCCTGAAATTACCTGAGATAAAGTTAGCGCAAGTTTTGAATTTCCTCAAGAGTCAGTCCCGTCGTTTGACTAATGGTTTCATCATCCAAAACATTCAACAGTTGACGGGCAATTTCAATCGCTTTTGCCTGACGTCCTTGTTCTAAACCTTCTGCTAGACCTTGTTCGAGTCCTTGTTCAAGTCCTTGTTCGAGACCTTCTGCCAAACCTCTTTCTAGACCTCTTTCTAATCCTTCTCTTTCTGCTAACAGAATCATACCCTGTTGATCTTGAATAAACATTTCTTTTTTTTCTTGTTCTTCAAGTTCTTCACGGCTTAAATTGGCTTGGTTAGCGATTTGAAAAGCCCGTTGAATAGCAGGTATATTTTCCATATTTTGCGGAACTGATTCTAACACCATAGCACTCTTTAAGAAATAAATCCACTTATCTGTTAAGGTTTCCAACTGTTCTAATGTTTTATTAAACTTCGGGAGTTCAATAAAAATCAAATCAATTTCATTCCCTTTGTATTTGAAATTTTCACTTTCTTCTTTAAAAACAAAACGAGAAATTAACCGTTGCGATTCTTCAAACATGATAAAATCTGTAATCGTTAGAGCAATCACAGGTTTAAGGAACCGATAACCTTGTCCAGATTCGAGTTGTAGAGAATAGGTTTTAGCTGCATTGTACAACACTCGTTTACCAAACGACTCCACATTTAAAACCTGCATTTCGATGATGACAATAGACCCATCATTCAGTTTAGCTTTCACATCCAGATAGGAATCTTTTAAACCTTGAATCCGAGGCGAAAGATAGGGATCAATAATCTCTAAATCTTCGATAACAGCTTCAGCATTGTAAATCAAGGCATTTAAAAAACTAATCAGAATATCTTTGCTTTCTGTTGAACCAAAAATTTTTTTAAAGGCAAAATCGGTTTTAGGATTGATAAATCTCATCGTTTGTTAACCTCAACTGAGTAGCTTAATGTCATCATTATCTATTAACAATTAAACAGAAGTGAGATCAAATGCTCCGACTCCGCGACCTGAATCCGCCTCGGGACTTGGAGCTGATGGAGTTCAACTTGTTGTCATCGATTGAATCTTTCAGGAAAAAAATACTTAAAACTTTCTTTACAAAATCTCCCCAATCCTATTATAGAAGCAAATCAAATGAACTTTGGCGATCGCTTAGACAAAATTAATTTATCATTTTTCCCTGAATGCTTAACAGAGGCATCGAAAGAACTCAAAGGGTTGAATTATCAGAAACTTGTATAAATCGACAACCCAGCGTTTAGAATTTAACCAACACGGTAGAAATCATGGCAGATTTTAGTGATATCAAAGATCATTGGGCAAAAGACTGTATTGAAAAATTAGCAGATGATGGGATTATTAGTGGTTATGAAGATAAAACATTCAAACCCGATGCTTCTGTAACGCGGGCAGAATTTGCCGCCATGCTGAACAAAGCCTTTCCGAATCAATCGCCCATTCGAGAAGGATTTGAATTTGCAGATGTTGACAAAAAATACTGGGCTTATGAAGTCATTCAGAAAGCCTATCGGACAGGATTTTTAAGTGGTTATCAAGACAAAACTTTTAAAGCTACAGAAAAAATTCCTCGGGTTCAAGCCTTAGTTGCATTGTCTAGTGGCTTGAAACTCGATATGATTCAACCTGTTGCTTTCACCTTAGAAAAAACCTATAGTGATGCGGATAAAATTCCCGATTATGCCAAACGAATGATCGCGGCGGCAACTGAAAATCGTTTAGTTGTGAATTACCCAAATCTCAAATTTCTAAAACCCAATGAATTTGCAACTCGGGCTGAAATTGCAACCTTTTTATCTCAAGCTTTATTGAAAGCGAACGAAGAATCTTCTGTTCCCGATGAATATTTAGTCAAAGCCGTAGAAATTGAAGCTCCTAAAGGAGAAATACGAGGCGTTTGGCTCACGAATATTGACAGTGATGTTTTGTTTTCTGCTTCCTCTGTTACGAATGCCATTAATTCCTTATCCGAGTTCAAATTTAATACCCTTTATCCTGTTGTTTGGAATCGGGGTTATACCCAATATCCCAGTCAAGTAATGAAGCGAATTATTGGGGTTGAACTCGATCCAGCAACGGGTTTACAAGGGCGAGATGTTCTGCAAGAAATCATCACTCTAGCCAAAGCTAAAAACATGAGTGTTATGCCTTGGTTTGAGTTTGGGTTTATGGTTCCCCAAGATTCCAAATTCTTACAAAGTCGCTCCAGTTGGATTACGACTAATCAAGAGGGAGTTCCGTTTACGAAAGAAGAAAATAAATATCACGTTTGGCTCAATCCCTTTAACCCTCAAGTTCAACAGTTTGTCCTTGATTTAGTCGTCGAAGTAGTCAGCAAATATGATGTTGATGGAATTCAATTTGATGATCATTTTGGCTTACCTGTTGAATTAGGTTATGATGAATTTACGACTCGACTTTACCAACGAGAAAATAATGGTAAAAAACCTCCAACTGACCCTAAAGATGCTGACTGGGTGCGCTGGCGTGCGAATAAATTGACTGACTTTATGATGCGCCTCTTTTGGGTTGTCAAAGATTACAAACCCAATTGCACAATTTCCCTTTCACCAAATCCCAAATCCTACGCTTACGACAATTATTTACAAGACTGGCCGACTTGGGAACGGAATGGATATGTAGAGGAATTAGTGCTGCAAGTTTATCGGGATGATCCGAAAGGTTTTAAAGCAGATTTAGAAGCTTCTGAAGTGCTTGATGCTAAAGTGAATATTCCGGTTGCGGTGGGAATTTTAACCGGACTCAAAGCCAAATCTGTTGATCTTTCAACGGTTAAAGAACAAGTGGCAGAAAGTCGCAAGCGGAAATTTTCCGGGGTGTCTTTCTTCTTCTATGAAAGCTTTAAGTCATTGGCGGAAACAGAAGAAGGTAAAACGACTTTCCAAGCTTTATTCCCCAGTACAATTGAACGACCAGAAATTATTGCGGCTTCTCTTCCCTCTGTTACCATTCCCGAGTTAAAATTAGAATAGGGTTTTTTAGCTCTCTAAATGATTGCAATTCGTCCCTATTTTGAAACAGATTGGGAAGCCGTTTGTCAAGTTCACGACCGAGCGCAACCTGGCGAATTTGCAGGGGTTTGTGTTCCTCGTGACTTGATCCCTCTGGCTGAAAATCCTTACCTGAATAAAATCTTTCATCCTTGTCAAAAATTTGTGGCTTGTGAGGGTGACAAAGTAGTAGGTTTTGTCGCTTTTTATGAAAACCACATTAGCCTACTTTATGTTGATCCCGATTACCAAAATCTAGGCGTTGGAAAACGTTTGTTAAGACAAGCTCTGAATATTATTGGAAGTCCGGCTTGGACGGTTGTTATTGCAGACAATCATCGAGCCAGACGTTTTTATGCCCAAGAAGGATTTCAAGAAAACAGCCACTTTGAAAGTCCTGTTTCGGGTTCAATTTGTCAGTTTATCCGATTGATTCGCTCAAATATCTGATGAAGATATCCACGTTTTTACAGTTTTAAAATACAGTTTGTATCCAGAATAAACCACTCTTCGGCTGTGTAGATAGAACATTTACTAATGGTTTTAGCTAAGGCCGGAAATTCTCCTGTTTTCAAAAACTGATACGCTTGTTTTCCTTCTTCAAATTCATTCATCCAATCATTAAAATAAAAATATTCAGGAACAAAAGCATACAATTCAATTAAAAACAAATCAATCCCATACTTTTGAATAAAGGTTTTGAGTTCTTCCAAATTCGGACTGTAGTGAGCTTTAATTAAATCTGTTGTTCGTTGATTCACCTGTTGATAATATCCAGTATGATAAGAAATGGCATATTCTCGACCCATTAAAATCGAACGTTGAGCAAAAGTTGGTAGTTGATTAATCTCTCCAGATAGAGATGCCGTTAAAGCATCTTTGGGTTGCTGTTGAAAGAATTCATAAAGTTCAGGTCGGTCGGCTTGTTCGTATTTTACCAGAGGAAAGAAGGGAACAAAACTCGGATAAAATAACAGAGAAATCGTCATAACTCCTATTAATCCACCTGCAACAATCTTCTGAACCTTTCGGGGTATAACTTCCTTTTTTTCTGATTTTACCTGACCTTTAACTTCAATCCAATTCAACAACGCATCCAGAATCACCGTAAACGCAACAATCGTAATAACAGCCACAACAATTCTCAAACTGATTCCCGTATATCGGTTAGGAAGATGCAGTTTAAATAGAAAAGCATGAGCTAATAAAAACATCATCACCGAGGAAACGAACAATTGAAACATCACCCAAATTCCCGGCTTGATTCTATCAAGTAAAGGAAAAGCAGGACGAAATAGGAATAAAACCGGAAAAAGTAAGGCTAAACATTGAGTTGCAGGTGTAAACAACGACTTGGGAAACATCCCACTTCGTCTACTATTAAACCAAAAATCAAAAATATTCTCGCTAAAAAACGGGTTCCGTCCATTCTCAAAGAATTCTACAGATTGTAGGGCTTCTGCTCGATTCATTGCCGGCCCAAATTCTATGCTTTGTAAGGCATAAATCACCATTACAACAAACGCGAGGGCGAAACTAATCCCAAATATTTTTAAGTCTCTTGGGTGAGCTGAAAAACGAAGCCGCCCTTCTTTCCAAGTGAATAAACGCAGAATTAAAATGCTTAATCCCACAAACACATATTGCGGATAAAATAACCCCGTTAAACCAATTGAAATCGCAATTCCCCAAATATTACTTCTCAGTACATAATAGATGAATGCCAGAAAAATGGGATAGATAAAAGCTCTAGGCGTTCCTGATGCGACATCATCTTTTAACCAAATAATTTGGTTCATCAACAACGCCCCCACAAAACCCGCCACAGGAACAGGTAAAATTTCGATACTAATTCCAAAGGCGAAGGGCGTGCTAATAATCCCTAAAATTGAAGGAACAATCCGACAAAAAACTAACGGATGAATTCCCAAAAAATTCGCAATTTGATAGAGAATTGTATATCCCAAAGGAGCCACCGCTTGAAAATAATCGGCAATTAAATCATTGGGAAATAACTCGGGATCAATAAATCTTTGCATCCAGAAAATATGCTGACGAGCATCATCTTGAATCACACCCGAACTCTCAAAGGCGCGATGTAATGCCATCCCTGCATAAACAACAGCAAATACCATGCTGAGACTAAACCAAAAAATCACTCTCGAACGAGGGGTTTTCTCAAGCGGAGACGTTAAAAATGCGTGTAAACGAGTCATCGACATAAACTTTGATTGGATCAGTAAAAATTAAGAATTTAGAAGACAGTTAGCATCGAGAATAATATAATTTTGAAACTGGAGAACCGTACAACGATCCGTTAAACTTTCCAGAATCGGCTTTTGTCCATTTTTGAGATTTTCTTCGACTTTTGCAGTCGCAGTTGAACTCAGTTTTTTGAGAGAATCATCTTGTTGAACAAACTCTAAAGTCAGTGCATTTTCTTCTATCATCCAAAAATCGACTTTGTAATCTTGAATAAAACGCTTAACCTCAGCTAAATTTGGGCTATACTGTGCTTTTATTAAGGCTTCAGTTCGTTGCTTCATCCCTGTATAATAGTCTTGATGATAAGGTAAAATATATTCAGAACCGACTAAAATTGAACGCTGAGAAAAGGCAGGAATATTATTGACTTCATCAGTTAAAGACGCAATCAGCGTATCTTTGGGTTGAATCGCAAAGAATTCATACAACAACGGAATTTCACCCACAACATTATTAGTAATGGGGAAGCGGTTGGTTAAGCTCGGATAACATAAGCCTAAAAATACTAACACAACCAAAGCACTTTTGAAAAAAATCTTGTGCTGTTTTTCGTTAATTTTGCGGAAAATTGCATCCAGAATTAATGTTACCGCAATTCCCCCCGCGATCGCCATGATCATTCTCAAGCTATGCTGACTATAGCGACTGGGATGATGTAACTTAAAAGCCAAAAGATGAGCCAGAAAAAATAATCCCGTTGAAACCAACAATAATTCAGGTAAAATCAGAACGGAACGAGAAATTTTCTGAGCTAAGGGAAATCTTGCCGGATATTTTAACAACACAGGTAACAAGATTCCCGCAAAAACTTGAGGCGGAATAAAAGACTTTCTAAACCATTCTTGAGGGAAAAAACCCGAACGATCCCCTGTTAACCAAAAATCCAACGGTTTATCCGTAAAAAAAGAAGCCCGCCCTCCCGGATAAAATTCGGGTAATGTTTTGGCTTGAGTCAGGTTGATCACATCTCCCCATTGAGAATTATTGATAACATAAGGAAATAAAACAAAGCTACCAATCACCAAAGCCGTTATTAAAATCGAGTCGTTTGTATTTCTTATAGAATCTGCCTGTTTTCTTCCCAAAAATAAATGTACAATGACAACCCCGACTGCAATTAAAACCCCTTGCGGATAAAACCCGCCTAACAGTGCGATCGCAATTCCCACACCAATCACAGATCGTCGTAATAGAAAGTATAAAAACGCCAGAAATAAGGGATAAAAAAAGGCTCTCGGTGTTGCTGTAATTAAATCATCTTTTAACCAAAGATTTTGATTGAGGAGTAATGTACTGAGAAAACCCGCCATCGGAACCGGTAAAATTTGCCAACACACCCCAAAACAAAAACCCGTTGTAATCACGCCTAAAATAGTCGGTAAAATTTGATTGAGTAAAAGAGGACTGACTCCTAACAGCGAAAAAACTTTATAAAAATTTGCGTATCCCCGAGGCGCAACCGACTGAAAATAATCGATAATTTGATCATTAGGAAACAGTTCAGGATCGAGAAATCTAAGCATCCAAACCACGTGCGATCGCGCATCATCTTGTATAAGATATTCTTGATCCCAAGCTTTAGCAAATGCCCCAATTCCACAAGCGATCGCTACAATTAAACTCAGACAAAAGTATAGCCTGACTTGACGACTCGAAGATTTTTCTAAAGATAAATTTAGCAAGGCTTACCCAGATATTAATTAAATCGATTTTATTCTATCGGACAGTGTACCGCAGTTTGGCACAAAATCAAACAGATCGGAACCGATCTGCTTTTAAACCCTCTCTCAGTAGTCGGGTACATCAGATACAACATCTAACAGTTCTACCTTTAACCTTTTTCTCTGATGCACCCGACAATTAAGATCAAACATCGATCAACCCTTAATTCGGCTTATAGTCAGCCGCGTGTTTTTCCATCATCGCCGCAATATCAGGATTATAAATCCGCAAATAATTCCAATAATTGCCAAACACAGACTTCACATAACCATAGGTTTCAGGATAGGGAATTTTTTCAGCAAAAGCATCCGCATCTTGAAAACCAAATCGCTCTAACCAACCCGAAACCGCATTCGGGCCAGCATTATAACTCGCCACCGCCAGTAACGAATTATTATTGTATTCTCGATGGGTAAAATCCAGATAATAAGTTCCCAAATTAACATTATCCTCGATATTTTCCAAGGAATAATTGGTGAGTTGAATCTGTTTTGCAACTTCTTCGCCCGTTTCCGGCATCACTTGCATTAAACCCGTTGCCCCCACTACCGATTTTATCCCCGGCATAAACCGAGATTCTTGACGAATTAAAGCCGTTACCAAAACCGTATTTAATTGACGTTCCTGTGACCAATTAACAATCGTTTCGAGATAAGGAAAAGGATACAACGCTTGCCAATATTCCGGCGTTTTCTTTAACTTCAAATACTTCTGACGTTCTTCAGGTTCATCGCGCTGACTCAAACTCGACAACATCCAAAGCGCCTCTAAATTATCCCCCACACCCAAACGCACCAAACCATCCGTATACTGTTCTTCAATAGAAGGCTGCATTCGGTTGGCAAATTCAACCTGCCAAAGTTTCCAAGCCTCTTGATGTTTTCCGAGTTGATAAAGTTCTTTCAACCCATCAGAACCCGCCATCAAAACCGGATGAGTTTCCGGATATTCAACATGAGGATTGAGCGGACGAACAGTGGTAAAATCTCCCACAGGCCAACCTAAATGTACAGCCGATCGCCAAGCATAATAAGAATCAGGATAACGCGCCAACAAATATTCAAACGCTTTTTTGGTGTCCTGAGAATTGCCAATTTGTTGCGCCCATTTCCCGATCCAAAATGTTGCTTCTGGGGCTAACTCACTATCGGGATTTTTCGTTGAAAGTTCCTTCGCCCATTTAGAAGCCTCTTTGATGTTTCCCGCTTTTGCATAGTCTTCCGCGAGTTTCCAGCGCAACTGCGCCGCAGGTTCCGACTCACTATGATCCTTTAACAACATTTGTCGAGCTTGAGACGCCGACTGTTTTGATTCCAGTTGATCGAGCAATTCTGCCTTATCATAGAGCGCTTCGGCACGATGAGCCGGAAAACGAGCGATCGCTTGATCGAGATATTTCACCGCATCTAGGCGATCGCTCAACCGAGCCAAACGAATTAACCCAAAACCCGCATCTTCACCGCCTGGATCTTGTTGATCAGGAAACGCTTGGATCAGTTGTTCATAGGCTTTGCGCGACTCGGGAATTTTATCATCCAGCCACAACCCCCGTGCATGACGGTAGAGGTTGCGAGGCGTGCGAGGAGCCTTTGCATAAGCTAATGCGCCTTTCCCATAATCCTGTTTTTCCCAATAGCCAAACGCGATCTTTTCCCAGTCTTCCGGCTTCAGTTGGCCAGTGTAGTTCTGAGCCAGCTTTTCTAAATAAGTCCCATAGTCCTTTAAGTAAATGCCATGTTCAGCGATAATTAATAAAAGCGGCAGTTGATTGGGATTTTCTTTTAGACGAGTTTGAGCAATTTCGACACTACGAGGATGAGCCGGAAATTCTGCGATCGCCCTATCCCAATATTCCGGGTTTTCTTTCCCCAAAACATACAACGCCTCAGCCGCAGTCGGATCTTTAGGATAACCTTGCAGCAAATCTTCCCAAGCTTGCTTCGCGTTTGCGGTATCGCCCATTTGTTCATAAGCTTGCGCCCGCTTCATTACGATCTGAGCGCCCAAAAGGGGATAATCTTGTTCAAGTCCTGCTAAAAGCGCGATCGCTTCTTCGGCTTGTTTTTGTTGGATCAGATCACTCGCCAGCAAAAAACGCGCCCGACTACGTTCAGTTGAGGGCTTTGAACTAGCAGCAATTTCTTTAAGTTCAACTTGGCGTTTTTCCGCAGATAAAGAGGCTAACATAATCACCCGCTCAGAGTCATTCGACTCTTGAACAGACACCTCACGAGACGGTAGAAATCGTTGTAACTGCGTGATCGGAAAAAAGATGCCAATCGCCAAAGCGACAGACGCAGCACCAAGAAGTAGGGCGAATTGAGTGATCCGTTGCTTAACCATAATACAATTTGCTCTGGGGTCAATGTTCAGGAATAGGTGAGGATTTATTAAAGATTTGGGGTCAAAACGTTATCGTCAGTTTTCTGTACAGCCATGCAAAATTTAATACTTTTACCGTCTAAAATAGCCTAAACGGGATTAATTGACTCGACAGAGTATCCATCGTAAAGACATCGGCGGGTTAGGAATGGGAAAAACATCACGTCCCAACGCCCAATGTTCAAACCAGGGAGTCGGCGGCCATGCTTCGGCACTTAAATGAGTTCGTTCATATTCATACACCGACTCATCCGATAAAATCTCTAGGGGCAAACCCTGCATTCCCCAATTCAACTCTGAGCGAGTCAGCAGATAAGACCATTGCACTTGAGACATTTCTCGCACCTTTTCATCAGGTTCAAAGCCCTCAGCCGCGACAAACGTACTAAATAGTAGCAGCCCTCCAGGTTGAATAGCTTCGCACATCAATTTCAGTAGGGTTCGTACCTCTTCCAGTGCGCGGAAATGGGAAATGACTTCTGCTACAACTGCTAATTTATAATATTTTTGAGGTAATCTCAGAGCCGGATTGAGAATATTGCTTTGAACCACCCGCACAGGTAGATTTTCAGCTTTTACCCCATTGGCGATAATTTGAGCAAATTCGGGGGTGAGTTCCACCGCATCAACCGGATGTCCCAGTCGAGCCAAGGGTAAAGTATTACGCCCTACTCCTGCTCCTACGTCTAAAATTGGAGCCTGAGCCGCAGATCCCAATTGAGAAGCGATCGCCATCAGTTTAGCATCGGGATGAGAACCAAACAACGGCCCCTCACGACTCGTCAGCCAACGTTGATATTTGTTTTCAATCGTTAGAATTTCTGTTGTTACCGTTAATTTTAGCCCTTGGGTGAGTCCATGCGTTGGCTCTGGTGGCTCATATTTAAAGACTAGACGAGCATGAGGTGAAGCGTTGTATCCTTCTGTGAGTTTCTTCTGTACAAGCTGACGCAAAGCCTGTATTTCGCTAGGTGTGAAATTTTGCCCTAACGCCACCAGCAAGCGGTGAAACTGTTCTACATACTCATCTAATAGTGCCGGTACACAGGGTAAAACGAGCTGTCCTTTGGCTGATGTGAGTCGTTTTACCTTCAGCAAAAGCGCGTTTTCTAATGGATCACTAACCGTTGTCGGCTTGTTCGCTACCACGAGTTCTATATCCTCAATCTCATCGGGGGTTCCCATGATGCTAATGTACCGCATTGACCCCTCATTGGGTGAACTCGTTTCACAAGTTCGGGAGAATTTAGCGATCGCAAAACTTACGATAACACTTAAAAACCCGGTTTCTCAAAGAAACCGGGTTTTTTTCAAAAACAGGTTTATTTTGGGCGCAAGCAAGTTTATTTTGGGCGCAAGCAAGAGCGCCCCTACATTTTTTAACACCATGTACCGAGCAATATAAATATCAATATATGGTTCATTATATTAAACAATACTAATCTTTTTTATCTAAAAAAATTTCAATATTTTCCGAAATAATCCCGACGCATTCTGTAGCTTGATTATAGAAAAATTCAAACAAAACTCTACCCCAACAGGTTACACAATGACTCTGGAAAATCAGGTTGATGCTCTGCTAAAATTAATCTCTCAAGCAAATATCGTTGTAGATACAGCAGCAGTTCAACGTTCTCTACACAAAGCCACTTCTCCCCGATTTGAAATCGTTTTTGCAGGAACCTTTAGTGCGGGTAAATCTACCTTAATTAATACGTTGTTAGAGCGGAAATTGCTCTACAGTTCTCCAGGAGTTGCTACCGGAACTGTATGTTACGTTGAATATGCTAAAAAGCAAGATGACGAAAAAGCAGTTCTTCACTTCTTTAGCAAAACCGAAATTCGACAACAAATTTCCGAACTTTGCAAGATTTTAGGATTAGCAGACGGTGTAGACTTGGATGAACCCGCTAGCATTCAAAACCTACGAGACAAAGCCGAAAAAAAACTGAAAGAAGCAAAGGACAATAAAGATTTAAAACAAGAACAACAAGCAAAATTACTTCTACAGTTGCTTGATGGCTTTGTAGCGAACAAAGATAAAATTCAAAGTAATCCTCCTATCGAGCATATAACTTTAGAAGAAGCAAAGCATCATGTAAAATTTGAAAATGCAGCCGTTTTCAAGCAAATCAAATATTACTGTCACAATTCCTTACTAGAAAATGGAATTGTTATCGTAGACACTCCGGGGATAGATTCGCCTCTATTAATTCATGCTGAAATTGCCAAGAAGAAAATCACTCATCCCGATACTTCCGCAGTGGTTTGTGTATTGAAAGCCGCTATCAATGGAACGCTAACAGGAGAGGAAATTAAACTGATTGAACACATTCGCAATAGTCCCGGAGTACGCGATCGCATTTTCTATGTATTCAATCATATTGATGCGACATGGTACAACCCAGAACTTCATCGACTACTAGAAAGTGTAATTCATTCCGAGTTTCACAAAGAACGAGTTTATAAAACCAGTGCAATGTTAGGGTTTTATGGTTCTTTGCGTCTAAAAAAATCTGAATTTCAAGTACCAGATGAATTTAAGAGCGAGTTTAATCGATACTTTTTTCTAAAGGTTTCTCGCGTTGATTTTCCCATAACTCCAGCTATTGCTGCTGCTGACACTGACGACGAAAAGTTTAAAGCAATTATCGATGATCATGGTGATAATTTGCTGAATAAGTTAATTCAAGAAAGTGGAGTTGAAGAGTTTAAAAAGCAACTCAAGGATTATTTGATTAACAAACGTAAACCCGAACTCTTTCAAGCATTAGCAGAGGATCTTAAACCCATCTGTGATGAATTGATAAAACATTACTTTAACTCGAAGAATGCGTTAGCAGGTAAACCCGTTGATGTTGATACAATTAAAAAGGAAGCTTTAGAACAACTCAGCCAAGACTTATATCGAATTAGTCTAGATTTTTCTGAACATATTCGGGAACAACTCAATGAAGCTTTTGCGACGAACAATAACAATCGTTTAGAACGAGATTATCGTCAAATTCAGAGAAATATGCTGGATGAGCTTGACCGTTTGATCGCTAACTTTTCTGTTGAAGAAACGCATCAATTGGCGAGGAGAAGCCACGAAGAAAATGTCGTTGTTCCGGTGATGGCGATTTTGTCAGAAGCGTTTTACTATGTCACCAATGGACTGAAGAAAGTGTTAACTGAATCTTCTCAACAATTGGTGAATAATTTCTTCAATCAATTAACTCACAATGTCTCCAGTGCTGAATATTACAAACAGCTAGAAAAATTGTTGGGGAATGATGCGGGAATTCGTCAAAATCTCGATAAAGATTTGCGTGAAAAAGTCATTCATGCAATTACAAACGAAGCTCGAACCGAATGCGAACCCTATATCCGAGAAACTGCTTTATTTTACGCAGAAGGAACCGTTCCAGCTTTTCAACTCCGACAAACGCTATATGAAGCTTGTCAAAGCACAGATTTTCAAGGAATGTTAACTGCTGAACCTGCTGTTCGACAACTTTTGGAGATTGATTTTCGCAAAAAAGTTCATCACACCATTATGCACCGATTTCGGACTACTATCAATGACACCATTAACTCTCATCTTTTACCCGGTGCAGATCAACAAGTTGGAGTCATTATTGCTCAATTTCACCATGCTCATGCTTTGCTAGAACATAACATAGAAAAGGATGCTCACGCTAAACTGATAAAAATTAAAAAGGAGAAAGACGCAGTAGAAGCCAATATTGGCACTTATAATCAAGCTGTTGATAGCATTAATCAAGATTTACAGGTTAACGGTTGTACAGGGTTTCAACTCCCTAAAATTTAACCCGAATTAGACTCAAAAACCCGGTAACTCTTGCGAAACCGGGTTTTTTTCAACTCCCTAAAATTTAACCCATAGTAGGGTGCATCAGATAATTAATCTCTCGGTTTTACCACCCAAAAACCCGGTAACTTTCAAGAAACCGGGTTTTTATTTTTAATCGCTTTCAACCACACAAACAATCTTACCAACCGCTCGTCCAGTTTCGCTGTAATTATGCGCTTCAATAATATCAGACAGCGCATAAACCCGATCAATCACTGACCGAATTTTACCTGCTTCTATCCAATCTCGCAACGCATCTAAATCTCGACGACTGGGTTGTGCTAACACTAATTTAGCGGATTTTTTACCCGAAAATAACCAAGTTTGAACGGAGGCGAGAATATTTTCAGGCGTGGGAAGCGTAGAAATATAAATTCCATCCGGTTGTAAAACGTTTTCACAGTTAGAAAAAATTTGTTTTCCAACAGCATCTAAAATAATGTCGTATTTGGTACTTTGTTGGGTAAAATCAACTTGAGTGTAGTCTATTACAATATCGGCGCCTAACTCTTTAACTCGTTCTAAATTGGCGGCGCTACAGACTCCCGTGACTTCCGTTTCCATTGCTTTGGCTATTTGTACGGCGTAGGTTCCCACACCGCCCGAAGCGCCGTTTATTAATACTTTTTGTCCGGGTCTAATTTGACCTAAATCAAATAAAGATTGTAGCGCAGTTAAACCCGCAATGGGAACGGCTGCGGCTTCTTCGTGAGTCATCGTTGAAGGTTTGAGGGCGGCGGAAGAAGCGGGAACGGCTGCATATTGGGCGCAAGCACCGCCAGAAACAGGGTTAAGAAAGGTGTAGACTTCATCTCCTGGCTGAAAGCGGGTTACTCCTTCTCCGACTTCTACCACAACGCCTGACAAGTCAGCACCAATTTTTTTGGGGAAATTGTAACCGGAAATCAGTTGTACGCTTCCCTGTCGTATTTTCCAGTCAACGGGGTTAATACTGGTGGCGGAGATTTTTACTAATAATTCATCCGGTTTAATTTTGGGTGTGTCGATCTCTCGATATTCCAAAACATTCGCCGAACCATATTGATTGAAAATAACAGCTTTCATGTTAAGTCCTCAACTTTTGATAATCGGGAATAGGGAACAGTCTTGTCGGGGTGGGTTTTTACAGTTTAGCGTGAGCAGTTGATCGTGACAACTCACCCGTTTTTTTCAGTTATAGCAATCAGCAGGGAGCGTGTTTACAACTTCTTTTTCTTGGTGTTCTTGGTGTTCTTTGTGGTTAAATTAGGCTTGCTCCTGCTCAAGATACCAGCGATCACTGCTCTATCAGTTTTCAAACAAACAGGTAGACAAACTGCCTACCTGAACCTAACCGTATCCAATTGTGTTTTTAAGCGTTACCCATTATAGATGGATGATACAATCACAACAGCATTATTCATCAAACTGTGTAGATTATCACCCAAAGCTGTAACAACCTGATGGGTAACAGGTAAGCTATCAATTACCATTCCTGTACAGAGCATCATCATGTACAGAATGGAATATTTAAACAGGGAACGAGCCACTTTTTGATCTTCGGGTGACTGCAACAACTGCCAAGCTTTTTTAATGAAAATTGCTCCTAAACCGACTGCGATCGCCGCGTAAACGATGCCACTGGTGTGTAAGGGATAAACGAGCATTAAGGTAAAGGGAACCATGATCAAACTGTAAACCCAGATTTGTTTGGCAGTGGGTTCATCTCCTGCAATGACAGGTAACATGGGAACGCCGACTTCTTTGTATTCATCCCGGATCATAATTGCCAACGCCCAGAAGTGAGGGGGAGTCCACAAAAAGATGATCAGAAACAGTAACCAAGCCGCCCAACTCAGATCGCCTGTGACAGCCGCCCAACCGACTAAAGGAGGAATAGCACCCGCAGCACCGCCAATGACGATATTTTGAACACTATTGCGCTTTAACCAATGGGTGTAGATGACGACATAGAAAGCAATACCCAACATTGCTAATACGGCTGCCAATAGGTTGGCAAATACAGTCAGTAAGGAGAAAGAGATAACCGCTAGAGCGATCGCAAAGAATAAAGCATGACGGGGTTTGACTCGTCCAGAGGGAATAGGCCGCCAGCGCGTCCGTTCCATGATATAGTCGATGTCGCTGTCATAGATACAGTTAATCGTGTTTGCTGAACCTGAAGCCAAGGCTCCGCTTAGGAGGGTAATGACGAGTAAGAGGGGATCAACTTCTCCTTTAGCGGCTAACCACATTCCGGCGGATGTTGTAATCAGAAGTAAGAGAATGATTCTGGGCTTTGTGAGTTGATAGTAACTCTGAACAACCTGTATGAAATTTTCATGGCGTCGAGTTGCACTGTTACTGATAATTTCTTGCATTGATTTTCTCGGGTGAAATGTTTTTCGATGGGGAGTCACTCAATCATTTGTAGAGAGGTTGCCAACAACATCTGTACATCAGAATTGAGAAATGAGGTCTGAGTAACAATTAGGAATTTAGATTTACAAATTGCTAGAAGGGATTAGGGTATGGGTTGTTTTTTGACTATGGCGATCGCGAAATGCCAGAACAGTAAAAGCAATCAGTATTCCCAGCAATGTAGCTGCAATGGCTTGATGAGTTACTGTTAAAGGTTCAACTTGCAAGTGCAAGCGGAAGGTTGCAACTCCCACAGCGATCTGAGCTATTACACAAATACCAGCCCAGTTCGCTAAGTTTCGTAGCATGGGATGCAAAGCGGAAGTTCGCCACGCTAAAATCACCAAAATTACTGTTGCTAAAGTGGGAGGAACAACGCCTGCAATATGGCTATTCATTACCGTACAAAGTTGGGCGCCGCCGAAACATTGGTGTAATGCCCATTGAGATGCTACTAAGCCGCCAATCAAACTTTGAAGATAAACTAATATTGCTGCGGTTAAGCCAACCCAAGGGAGTTTTCCGACATTGCCTGTGCCTTTGTAGGGCATCATCGAACAGCCGATCACTAACAAAGTGGTGAAGAATAACAGGGCGGTTCCTAAGTGAGCGGTGACAATATCAAACCGCAACAGTTGAGTAACCGTTAAGCCACCCAAAATCCCTTGAAAGACAATTAAGCCCAAAGCAAAGGTTGCCGCGATCGGCAGCCATTTAGGGAGTTCTCGTCGATACCACCAGGATAAACCACTCAGGGCGAGCGCTCCGAAGCCAATTAATGCAGCATCTAGACGATGAAACCATTCTAGAAACACTTGCAGGTTCATTTGAGCAGTCGGCACTAATTTACCGTAACATAAGGGCCAGTCCGGGCAAGCTAGCCCTGCGTTCATTACCCGTGTTGCACTGCCAATTGCCATTAAAATTAAAGTGGCAATACTGAGTTTCCATACTAAACGACGGATTCGATCTGGGGGCTGAATTTCGCTCGAAATACTTGTGTTCTGAAAGACCGTATTAGCCATGAATTCTGTCTATGCTTGAATTAACAATGAATGTTTTGGGTTGAGCAACAAAATCGGTTTTGTTGCTGACAAAACTCCTCTGAGGACTTTTTAGGTTAACGAATTGATTTTGCTATTTTTCTGTTCTTGTTCCCCATCGATTCACCGATCCAAATCCAATCTCGAGTCTTGATTCACGATTCTACTGATCTACCATAGCGACACTATCGGCAGATGAACAAAGTTTTACAAAGTTTTCGGATTTCATTGGCTTGTTAAGTTATATGAAGTGTCCTCTAAAAGTTTTTCAGGAAAATGTTAATTTGAATTCAGAAAACCAATTGGGTTTGTATTATCACCGAGCCTCGTGATTCAGGTGAGGCGGAATCCTAAAGAAAAGTCGAAGAATCCGTTAAAAAGACAGCTTGTCTTGGTTATCTGCGATACCTTATGAAGTGAGGTTTAGGGTTAAAAATTGAACAGATTTTGCTATTGATTGCATTCTTGTCATTCCGATTTCCCCGATCGCGCCCTCATCTAAAATCATTATTCACAGTCAGCACAATTGCATCGCAGATCTCTGGTTCACCAAACATTGGGAGTGCGAAACTCAGGAGGTATCAAAGTGAACATTCCCGGTTCAATTTTAACCATGCTGTTTGGGATCGTCATAACGCTCCTCAGCCTCTGGTACGGTCAAAATAACGGTCTGATGCCTGTAGCGGCATCCGCAGAAGCCACAGATGTCGATAGCTTATTTCAACTCATGCTAACGATATCTTTCGGCCTCACCTTGCTGGTACAGGGGGTTCTGGTCATTGCATTTTTTAGATTTCGTCGTCGTCCTGGCGATAACAGCGATGGGCCGCCGATTCATGGCAACCTGTCGTTAGAAATTCTCTGGACTGCCATTCCTGCTTTTACGGTGTTAGCCGTCGGCATTTACAGCTTCGAGATCTATAACTCAATGGGTGGACTCGATCCAATGGTATCCGGTCAACATTCGATGGCTGCTCACGCTAGAATGCACGGATCAGCGATCGCCGCTCCCCTACCCGGAGAGGAAAATTCAACCCCCCAAGCCAATCAAATTGCTTTAGGCATTGGGGCGCGTCCCGATGACATGGGTCAAACCGCCGATGTTGTCGTTGATGTTTCCGGCATTCAATATGCTTGGTTATTCAACTACGCTGATAGCGGGGTGATGGCGGGTGAACTGCACGTTCCTGTGGGTCAAGATGTCCAGCTTAACATCGCCGCCCAAGATGTGATTCACGCTTTCTGGCTACCGGAACTGCGTCTCAAGCAAGATGCGATCCCAGGTATGAACACCGAACTCCGGTTTACTACAACGAAAGTGGGAACCTATGCGATCGTCTGTGCGGAACTCTGTGGCGGCTATCACGGCGCGATGAGAACGCAAATGATAGTTCAGACGCCAGAAGAATATCAAGCTTGGCTTCAGGAAAATGCTGTTGCTCAAAATCCGAACTTAGAGCAAACCTTAGCCGTGAAGCCTTCAGAACTCTCTGATCCAGAGTTTCTCGCCCCCTATGCGGAAGAAATGGGTGTAAACGAGGAACTCCTAGCCCAGATCCAGACAGAAGTTCTTCCCCACTAAACCGTTTTACAGTGAGCAGTGTTGACTGTTCACTATTTCCTGACTCCTGTACGGGTAATTGATGAATTACCCCTACTGAACTTCTGAACTTCTTTCATTTTCTTTTGCTATGACACAAGCACAGTTAGATGTAACCGCTAATCTTCCTGAACCTCACCGCCATCAGGAAAGACACTGGCGAGACTTCTTCGGTTTCAGTACCGATCACAAAGTAATTGGCATTCAATATCTGGTCACCGCTTTCGGCTTCTTCTTAATCGGAGGCTTGATGGCGGGTGTCATTCGGACAGAACTCGCCACCCCCGATCCGGACTTCGTAACGCCGGAAATGTACAACAGCCTGTTCACCCTGCACGGAACGATCATGATCTTCCTGTGGATTGTGCCTGCGGGTGCGGGTTTTGCCAACTATCTGATCCCCCTAATGATTGGGGCGAAAGATATGGCGTTTCCCAGACTCAACGCTGTGGCTTTTTGGCTGGTTCCCCCTTCAGGAATCTTGCTGCTGGTGAGTTTATTGATTGAACACGCCCCCCAAGCGGGTTGGACGGCTTACCCGCCTTTGAGTTTGGTCTCGGGTAAAATCGGCCAAGAACTCTGGATCATGAGTGTTCTACTCGCTGGAACCGCTTCGATCTTGGGTGGGCTGAATTTTTCGATCACCATCTTCAAAATGCGGATTCCCAGCATGGGCCTATACGATATGCCCCTGATGTGCTGGGCGATGATCGCAGTTTCCGCATTAATCTTACTCTCGACTCCTGTCCTTGCAGGCGCGTTGGTGCTGCTGTCGTTTGACTTACTGGCTGGGACGAACTTCTTTAACCCAGCCGGAGGAGGCGACCCAGTTGTTTACCAACATTTATTCTGGTTTTATTCTCATCCGGCGGTTTACATCATGGTTCTGCCCTTCTTTGGGGTGATCTCCGATGTGATTCCGGTTCATGCGCGTAAGCCAATTTTTGGTTATCATGCGATCGCATTTTCCAGTCTAGCAATTAGCTTCTTGGGGTTAATCGTTTGGGCGCACCATATGTTCACCAGTGGAACTCCCGGTTGGTTGCGGATGTTCTTTATGATCGCCACGATGATCATCGCCGTTCCCACTGGAATTAAGGTGTTTGGTTGGCTAGCGACGATTTGGGGCGGTAAACTGCGCCTCAACAGTGCCATGCTGTTCGCGATGGGTTTCCTGTCTACCTTCGTAATTGCTGGGGTAGCGGGGATTATGTTAGCTTCTGTACCTTTTGATATTCACGTTCACGACAGTTACTTTGTAGTGGCTCACTTCCACTATGTTCTGTTTGGGGGTGCAGTATTTGCCATCTATTCGGGAATTTATCATTGGTTCCCGAAAATGGTGGGACGGATGCTCAACGAACCTTTGGGTATTGTTCACTTTGTCTTGACGTTCATTGGTACGACGTTAACCTTCTTACCGATGCACTATTTGGGGTTACAGGGAATGCCCCGTCGGGTTGCCATGTATGACCCGAAATATGCGGATATCAATATGATCTGTTCTATCGGGACTATCATTTTAACGATTTCTACAATTCCTTTCTTGATTAATGCCATTTGGAGTTGGTTCAAAGGCCCCTTAGCTCCCGATAATCCTTGGGATGGACTGACTCTTGAATGGATGACGTCTTCTCCTCCCCCCATTGAGAACTTTGAAGGTACACCTGTCCTCAGAACAGGCCCCTACGACTATGGCATGAAGAAAACTCTAGCCATTCGTGAACGCTTACAAATGGCGGCTAATGGCTCAACTCGGGGTAAACAAGAGGGCGTTCCGCTATCGGAAGCGAAATCTTCTTCGTTGTTGGATGAGTAAACTCCGCTCAACGCAAGCACTGTTTGTATCGATGATGCTGAGGGCGGGTTTGTATTAGGTTATTTGTGACAGACAGACATCTGTGCGGAACCCGCCCCTACATTCACTGGTCACTCTCTTACAAACTAAGTCTCGCCGGAAACCGCGCCCGCCGCGAGGCAAGCGCTCTCGACTATTCCGCGCCCGCCGCAAGGCAAGCGCTGGTCACTGGTAACTGATCACTGATCACTGTAAAGATATGTACTCCTATTTGTCGTAGAGATTCATGCAAGGTTCAACGATTAACAACACCAAAACCGCTATGGGCTATCAAGCCCAAGAAATACCTGCTCATGGCGAACACCATGAAGAACATCCTGATTTGCGTCTATTGGGCGTGATTGTGTTCCTGGTGGGTGAGAGTATGATTTTCATGGGGTTATTTTCTGCCTATCTGATTTTTAGGGGAGAAGCAACGGTTTGGCCCCCTGATGGTATCGAACGGGAACTCTTACTTCCGGGTATTAATACCCTGATTCTGATTACGAGTAGCTTTGTGATGAATAAAGGCACGGCTGCTATCAAGAAAAATGATCAGGCGGGTTTGAGAACTTGGTACATCATCACTGCTCTAATGGGTGCTGCTTTCCTGGCTGGTCAGATTTTTGAATACAGTAATTTGGAATTTGGCTTGACGACGAATGTATATGCCAGTTCCTTTTATGTGTTAACTGGATTTCACGGAATGCACGTGACCTTCGGAGTGCTGTTAATTTTAGGGGTTCTGTTTCGGGGTCGCAAAGCGGGTCACTACACGAGTGAGTCTCACTTTGGCCCGGAAGCGGCAGAGATTTATTGGCACTTTGTTGATGTTATCTGGATTGTGCTATTTCTGTTGCTGTACATTCTCTAAATCCTGAATTCGCTTTTGTTCATTTTCCTTAGCCCCATCAGGGGTTTTTTTATTTCTCTTTTTTTGGGTAGACCTCAAAAACCGGGTTTCTTTGAGAAACCGGGTTTTTTACCTCAATGTCGGCGTGAGGCCTCCCGCTATAACCGAGGCGGATTTATCGAGGCGCAGCCGAGTACCGCCAATGGTTTAGCGGTGAGATGAATGCCGACTATCTAATAATTGAGCGGTAGCGAATCCTTGTTATTATACCCATGTTTGTGCTGGGTAAAATATGATATTATTCTACCATGTTAGTAATTGAAGCCAAGCTCAAAGGAACCCAGTCGCAGTACAGTAAATTGGATGAAGCAATCCGCACAGGACAATTCATCCGTAACACCTGTTTGCGTTATTGGGAAGATAACAAGGGGGTCACTCGTAACGACCTCCAAAAGCTTTGCTCGGTACTAGCTAAGAACAAGGAAACCCCTTGGACGAAGAAGCTAAACTCTCAAGCTAGGCAGGCTCACGCTGATAGGGCGTGGTCTGCCATTCAACGTTTTTATGAGAACTGTAGATTGGGTAAACCCGGAAAAAAAGGCTATCCAAAGTACAAAAAGTTTGGTCGTTCCGTCGAGTACAAAAACAGTGGTTGGAAGCTATCTGCTGATAGAAGACAGATAACTTTCACTGACGGCTTTAACGCTGGAACGATGGATTTATGGAGTTCTAGAGATTTGATCTGGTATTCAGAAAAGCAAATCTCTAGAGTTCGAGTCATAAGACGTGCTGACGGCTACCATGCTCAGTTCTTAGTGAGTTGGGATAGACGAGAGGAGCATGAGTTTCAAGGGAAAATGACGGGAATTGACTTAGGCCTTAAAGAGTTCTATACCGATTCCGATGGAAATACTATAGAAAACCCTCGCTATTTGCGGAAGTCCGAACGAAGACTAAAGATGCTTCAACGTCGGGTTTCTAAAAAGCATAGCAAAGGAAAGAAACAGTCAAATAGATACCATAAGGCACGCAAGGCTTTAGCTAAACAGCATCTTAAAGTCAGTAGACAGCGTGAAGACAAAGCTCGAAAAGATGCTTTGGCGCTAGTTAAGTCTAACGATTTAATTGTCTACGAAGATTTAAAGATACGAAACATGATAAAAAATCATCACCTATCTAAATCGATAAGTGATGCTAGTTGGTATCAATTCACGCAATGGCTTCAATATTTTGCCAAGGTTTATGGTGTCATAGTTATTGCCGTACCGCCTCACAATACAACGGTTGATTGTTCGAGTTGTGGGGCGCAGGTGAAGAAAACGCTTAGTACCAGGACTCACAAATGCAGTAGTTGTGGAACGATTTTAGACCGTGACCACAACGCCGCGAAAAACATCTTGGCAAAGGGATTTAAGTTATTAGCCGAATATTTAAACAGTACCGTAGGGCATAGGTCATCTGGAGCCAAAAGCTGGAAAGCGCAGGGAGAAACTGACCTCTGGCTCAAGAACGGAGACGCTCTTGCTCTAAGTCGGCTCGATGAACTGCGAACCAAGAACTCTTGGGAATCCCCCGCTATATTGCGTAGCAATTAGCGGCGGGAGGATGTCAATGATCAGTTGTAATCCTTAGCCCCAGATGGGGTTTTTTTATTTCTCATTTTTTGGGTAGTTGGATTTACCCCCAGATGCAAAAATTCCTCGCTAGGGTGAGAAAGCAAGATCCTCTTAAACGGGTGAGAGTTCGTTCCTGAGACGGCAATCAAACGATATTAGAGGAATGGGGGAATGGCGATCGCCACTTTGGGAATTGATTTGTACAAAGCAACGGTATAAACTGAATCATTACCCCAACCCATCAATACAGAGTATCCAGCATTTCCCCTATGCTGAAGTACAGATTACAATGAATCAAAATTTACTCAAACGGGCGATTAACCCAGACCAAGTTTTTGAGAAACTGCTGCAAATTGCACTCAATCAGGGAGCAAATGCTAATCATTTAGCGTTTTTAGATCGAGGAATTGAAAACTCTCCCTATCGAGATGAAATTGATCGCTACTCGACATACCTCAAGCAAAAATCTATGATGTTTCGCCCTTATCCTAAACTTGGGCAAATTCCAGATATTGATCCGGACGCCTTAGACTTCCTACATGAAGATATCAAAGAAGCTTGTGTTTGTATCGGTCGTTGGAATCAGGGACAACTACAAACATTATGGGCGGGGAAAAATCATCTCGAAAAAGCTCAGTTTTGGAGTTCCACTAAGATTATACCTGCTTTAAATGTGTTGAGTCAAGTCAATTCTAAGTTTCCCGGTTCTGCTGTGGAAAATTGGCGGATTCAAAATCCTGAAGATGAACTTCAAAGCGCGAGTTTTGAAGCGATTGTAGAAGATATTGTCAGCTATGAAAAGCAGATTGATAGTTCTAATGCTTTATCGGCAATGTTGAAACGATTTGAAACGAGGGAAAAACTTGAGAAATGGTTGCAGACGATTACGGGCAATTATGATTTAGAGTTTCGGGGTAATTATGGTGAAGATCCCTGGATTATGAATCCTGAATTGGTAGATAGCCAAAACAAAGAGGTTTTACTTCGGGCTGTTTCTGATGAGGCTACGGGAGAAAATTTGGTTTCTGCTTATGATTTGACTCGGATTATTTCGATGATTGGATGGCATTATCATCTAGAATCAGATGCTCAATTTCCTCATGTGAATTGGAAGAGTCTTCAACCGATTATTAAGGGATTGGGTAAAGATACGGCTCGATTTGTTGATGTAGCGTTGGAGATGTTGGGATTAGAAAATAAGATTCGTTTTCCTGTGATTCTTTCTAAGTTGGGTCACGGGCCAAGTTCAAAAAGACAAACCATTGAAACGACTTATATGGCTTTGGTACAGTTTGTTGATCCTTTACCAAAATTAACAGGAAATTCAGCCAAATTGCGCTCTGTTGCGATGACGTTACGAGGCGTTATTCCGATTCAAGATATGGAAAATTTTGATGATGAGTCCATCCGACTCGATGCGCGAATGGCAGCAGAAGTCACTGAAATTTTGCGTCGAGTGATCACCGAAGAATTAGATGAAGTTGCTTAAGAGGCTGATGGATCGCTGAGTCGAGTGGCGATTGTCATTTAGGACAAGTTACAATAGATAAACTAGGTTAGACCTGTTTACAGCATGATTATCGGCAAATCGGTTCTGTTGTTTTGCCTATTATTTGCAAAGCTGATCAACAAGTTGACAGGTGTGAGAGCATTTCAGGGTGTAAATTGAATAGAGATGAACTGATTAAAGACGATCTGAGGATTGTTTTAATTGTCATCTCTGAAAAACAGAATTAGATTTTAAGCTTATATTAAATTTTATTAATAAAATTAATATTATTGATTGCAAAAAGAGGAAATTCATAATTTATGAATCAACAAAATCCCGGAAAAAACATTAGATCTCTTAACACTTTACTCCGCGTTGTTAATCACTTTTCAGATGAGTTTTCTTTGATTTTTGCTTGCTGTAACTATCGCAGCTTACGTCAAAAAGTGATGAAGACTTTGCGAAAGAAATGTTTAGTTGAAATTCAAGAAATTATTTTAGACGTTGAAACAAAGACGCTTTATACAAACATCAAAAATTGTTTAGGTGAAAATAAACCCCCGGTTTTGATGATTTTTGGTTTAGAGTCCGTTAATAATATTCAAGAAGTTTTAAAAGCAACCAATCAAATTAGAGAGGAATTTAGCAACTTTAAATTTCCCTTGATTATTTGGATTGATGATCATCTTTTGCAAATGATGATTCGGCTCGTTCCTGATTTTCACAGTTGGGGAACAACGATTGAATTTGTGATCAGTAAAAAAGAACTCTTAAAGTTTATTCAGAAAACGACAGATGATGTATTTGATAAGATCTCCAGTAATGGTGCAAGTATTTTTTTAGAGAATTCTAGCTTAAATTTAGAAAAAGGTTCTCCACTTCGCAATGAACTAGAACTCGCGCAAGTGGATATCCGAAAACGGAATATTCAGCTTGACACAGAACTGGCAGCAAGTTTATAATTTGTATTGGGTAGAATCGCCGATAATTCCACAGAAGCCGCTCTAAACTATTATGAAAATAGTTTAGCCTTATGGGAGAAAACGGAGTATCTAGAACGATGGGGTTATCTTCTATTTTATTTGGGTTTTTGGTGGCATAGTCATGCGGTTGTAAATCATTCAGAACGCGAAAAATCTTATTTCATCGCCAAAGAGTATTATCAGCAATGTATTCAGAAATTTCAACAAGCAGAACGTCTTGATTTAGTCTCCAAGTTTATTAATGCGTTAGCGTTAGCTTTATATCGTCTCAAAGATTGGGATGAACTTGAGGAAGTTTCTAAAAAAGCAGTCGGTTTACATAAAGTTTATGCTCATCCTTTTCGACAAGCTAGGGGCTATCATTTTCTCTCGGAAGTGGCTTTAGAAAAAAGGAACTGGAAAAAAGCGAAGAAGTTAGCTGAAAAGTCACTCAAAATTTTTGAACAGGAAATCAAAGATCGATCCATTGAGATTTCCCATGAACAAGTAATTTATTTAACCTGGGAGAAGTCTTTTCATCAAGCTTGGTATTTATTCTCGTTGGCCAAAGCTCAACAACTGTTAGGTGAAATAGACGAAGGAATTATCACGCTAAAACACGCTATAAAAATTGCAAAACCTGAATATGACCCGGAGCTTTATATTAATATTTTAAATCAATTAAACGAGTTATATTTTAAAAATGGTGAATATTTTATTGCCTTTACAACCAAGCAAAAAAGACGAGAAATTCAGCAACAATTTGGCTTAAGAGCGTTTATTGGAGCGGGTCGTCTGGTTCACAGTCAATCGATTACAAATCCAGGTTTACCTTTTGTCGAAAAACATCAAAAAGTGAACCCAGAAATTGCTGCATCTGGACGAGTTCGAGATATTGAAAATTTAGTAACACGCATTCGGATGAATGACCGAAAATTAATTGTCATTCATGGACATTCGGGAGTGGGAAAAAGCTCTATTATCCAGGCTGGGTTAATTCCTAAATTAAAATATATTGTAGTAGAAGAACGTCGAGTAATCGCGGTTTTACAACGATATTATGTGAATTGGGTTCAAGCGTTAAGTCAAGCTTTGAGTGAAGCTTTTATCAAGCTTAATTCTATTCACTTTGATAGCAATAATTTTCAAACCGTTGATGAAATTAAGAGTTTTCTGCAAAAAAGTATAAACCACAATCTTCAGATTGTTCTGATTTTTGATCAATTTGAAGAATTTTTCTTTGTTTGTAAAGAATCAGAGCAACGAAAACAGTTTTATCAATTTCTTAAATTTTGTCTAGATACTCCTTTTGTGAAAGTGATTCTTTCTTTGAGACAGGATTACTTGCATTATCTACTCGAAGGAAATCGTCTCGAATATTTTGAAGCCATTAATCACAATGTTTTGGATAAAAATATTCTCTATCACATCGGTAACTTTTCGCCGGATGAAGCAAAATCAGTGATTCAGAAACTAACGGAAACAACTCAAATCATACCTGAAACGGCTCTAATTGATGAATTAGTAAAAGATTTAGCTCAAGAATTCAATGAAGTTCGTCCGATTGAGTTACAAGTTGTAGGCGCTCAACTTCAGGCGATGGAAATTACCACCTTAGAACAATATCAAACCCAAGGGCCAACGCGAAAACTGGTAGAAAAATATTTAGAGGAAGTGATTGATGAATGTGGCCCTGAAAATAAACAACTAGCGGAACTGATTCTCTATTTACTGACCGATGAAAACAATACTCGACCGCTCAAAACCCGCTCGGATTTGATTCGAGAACTCACGCATTATATGGAGCAAGAAGCCCAGAATTTGGATACGGTTTTAGAGATATTTATTGCATCAGGGTTAGTCTGTTTGTTCCCCGAAATTCCAGTTGAACGATATCAGTTAGTTCACGACTATTTAGTTTATTTTATCCGTCAACAACGCAGTGCTGAAATTATTGCTCAATTTGATCGCGAACGAGAAAGGCGGGAACAAGCAGAAGCTCAACGCAAAGAAGCGGAAGAAAGACTCAATCAAGTTCTTCAGCAACGGTTAGAAGAAGCTCAAGCCAGTGTTCAACGTCAGAAAAATCGACTACTCGCATCAATTGCTATCAGTGCGATGATGGTATTACTCTCTGCAACCGCAATTATTAGCACAGGAATTGTTAGAGAACAAAAAGCTCAACTCAGACGTCAGAATATTGAAAATTCAAACTTTAATTATACTGTGTTTTTAATTGAAAATAACCAATTAGAAGCTTCTTTAAATCTTTTAAGAGGATCACAATATTTAGAAGATAAATCGATCAAATATTCCTTTGAACAAGAAACAATGTATAAGCTTTGGGCTGTTCTCAATTTACTGCAAGAGCGTAATCGATTTGAAGGAAATAGTGGTGCTGTTATTAGTGCGAACTTTAGTCCTGATGCTCAAATAATCGCTTCGGCGGGAGATGATAAAAAAATAAAACTTTGGAAACCGACAGGTGAACTGATTAAAACTATAGAAGGACATAATAGTAGAGTTTGGTACGTTACATTTAGTCCCGATAGTCAAATCATCGCTTCAGCGAGTGAAGATAAAACCATCAAACTTTGGAAGCTAGATGGAACTTTGATCAGAACAATTCCAGCCCATGAAGATGCCGTTCAATGGTTGAGTTTTAGTCCAGATGGTCAACAAATTGCTTCTGCCAGCCGTGATAAAACCGTTAAAATTTGGAATCTGAATGGTAATTTAATCACGACATTAAAAAGTCATAATAGTCCTGTTTCTAGTGTTTTGTTTAGCTCCGATGGTGAACGAATTGTTTCAGCAGATAGAGATGGAAGATTAATCTTCTGGAACCGCCAGGGTGAGTTAATTAAAACAGTGAAAGCTCACAGTGAGACAATTTGGAGTATTGCTTTTAGCCCTGATAGTCAAACTGTCGCTTCAGCTAGTAGTGATCAAACGGTTAAATTGTGGAGTCGAGAGGGTCTACTTATCAAAACTTTAGATGAACATAAACACGCGGTTTTTAGTGTGAGTTATAGCCCCGATGGTCAATCAATAGCCTCTGCTGACACCAATGGAAATATTATTTTTTGGAGCCAAGCTGGTATTCAAAAAACGATTCTTCGAGGTCATCGAAATGCGGTCAATCAAGTTAGTTTTACTCCAGATAGTCAAATGCTAATTTCAGCGAGTAAAGATAGCACGGTAAGACTCTGGAACCTAAATAGTATCCCGCAAGTTTTTCAACCGAGCGAAGCAGTCTATAATATGATTTTCAGTCCAGATGGTCAACTCTTAGCATCTGTGAGTGATCAAAAGCAAGTGATTCTTTGGAAAGTTCATCGGTCAGCGAAACAACAGTTACCCTATGCCTTGAGCAAACAATTAAGTTTCAAAGATCATAGCGATGTTGTGAATAATATCAGTTTCAGTCCAGATGGTAAATTGATCGCCTCTGCGAGTCAAGATAAAACGGTTAAACTGTGGAATCTTGAGGGTAAAGTTATCAAAAATCTACCCCATAATGCTCCAGTTTGGACTGTGAAATTTAGTCCAGATGGACAATTAATCGCAACCGCTAGTGAGGATCAAACCGTACAGCTTTGGACTCGTGATGGAAAACTTCTGCACAGTTTGAAAGGACATCAAGACTCTATTAATGATTTGAGTTTCAGTCCCGATAGTCAGCTTTTAGCGTCAGCAAGTGATGATAATACTATTATTTTTTGGAATCGTGAGGGTCAACTGATTGAGAAGTTGAGGGGTGATGGAAGTAAGTTTTCATCGGTTAGTTTTAGCCCTCCTTCTGAGGATAGTGAACTGATTGTCGCGGCTACCGCTCAAGGCTCTCTTGAGTTTTGGAAACGCCAGGATCAAACTTGGAAAAAAATTGATACGAGAACAGCAATTGGTGGACATACGGGTGGAATTTCTGAGGTTAGTTTTAGTCCAAATGGTGAAATTATTACCTCTGCCAGTTTCGATGGTACGGTTAAACTCTGGGATCGGTACGGAAATTTAATTGCCACTTTTCGGGCGGGTTCTGCACAGATATTCTCGGTCAGCTATAGTCCAGATTATCCCACTCTGGTCGCGACTGATGAAGCAAACCGAGTTATTTTTTGGAAGTTAGATGATCGCAAATTTAATGATACTTCTGACTTACTCAAACAGGTTTGTACTCAGCTTAATAGCTATTTAAAATATAACTCTACTCTTGATCACACAGATAAGATGCTTTGTGATAAGATCATTCACAATTAAACAATTGTATAAAAAAACTACACCTGATTTTATTCAGGTGAGTTAACGATATTCATAGAAAATATCAATGGGCATTACATCCGTAAAATTGATGAGAAAGTACACAAAAAAGAGTAAGTTAAAGTATTTATCCTCTCGGCGGACGAGATGAATCTTGAGGAACGCCACTAGACTTTGTTTCTTCACTGGCAAAAACAACGCGATTTGATTTATACTCCTCCAAAGAAACTTGACTGCGTTGATGATTGTAAATTGAGCTAAAGGGTAAATGATCCAGAGGGTTTAAATGGGTAGTGGCTCTAGCAGCCATTGTCGGTATGAAACTCGCCGCTAATAGAGTGGTCATTCCTAAACAGAATAGTGTTTTGTGGGACATGGTAAACTCCTTGTGGTTTTTTTGGGTTTTTCATTAAATATCCGCTCAACACTCCCCAAGCTGAATTTCCACAATATCCGGTAATCAGCTTTATTTGTTCAGATAAAAAGGGATTTAAAACGGATTTTATATTACATATGGTGCGAGAATATTTTTCTCACAACTTGAGTCAGACTGAAACGATTTCCTCTCTATCTAAATCTTACTAGACTATATCGTTTCTGTCCGGAAATCTGAGGCAGTATGAGAAACTTCTAAGAATGGGTTTCATGTTTCAAGGGTCAGGATCAGGGTAAAATTTTATTCATCAAAGGCTTGGGTTTCTGTTCTGTATTGACCGAATAACGGAGCGAGAGTTCCCGTTATATACTGCTATATAATCCTCTTCTTTTCCCCGGTCTGACACCCCTAACCAGAACCTATTGTACTACAAGTTTAATACATAGAATTAACCCTTTAATAGCCCTGTTTTTTCTTCCCTTTAATTTCATCATACCACACAGTCTAGAGCTAGTTATCTGCCTGGATGTGATACTTCTAAAAGCTACTGAAAATCAAGACATGGAACCTCGGCTTTTCTCCGGTGAGTTTATCGCAGTTCACCCAAAGGAACCGTCGCTAAATCGTGAAACTTCGTACAGCGCTGGGGTTCTAACTCTTGAATGCGTTGATTAGCCGCTAGAAACTCATCGTGGTACATTTTGAATAATTCCGGGTTTTCAGTCCGATCTGTATTTTGCCACATATGCAAGGCTAAACTACGGCGCTTTTTACAAATGGCTAACTCCATTGATGCGATCGCCGCCCGAATTTCCAGAGGCGCTCGTCGAAGATTAGCTTTCGCGGTATCATCTAAATAAAGTAAATGATCAAGTTGGGGCGGGGCTTCACTCAACTCTAATAAACTATCTTGTAATCTCGAAATAAAATCAATTGACTCAAGAGCTAATTCCGATTTTTCTTCGATTTCTAAAATCTGTCGCCACAAAAACCGATGATCAGATAAACTAAACTGTAAATCTCGGCTATCTAACGCTTCAATTACAGTTTGACGATGTTCTGGACAATGCAAATAAATTCGCAGCAGTAACAACTCAGCTTCAGGTAATAAACTCCGTTCAGCTAATAAAGGAAGTTCGATATCCGATGATTCTTCGGCTTGAAATTCCCTTTGCCGTCGCCACTTCTGAAGCTGTTTTTGTAGAGTTTTCACGAACAACGCAACCAGTCTTGCTTCCCCTTGACTCAAAATTTCTGCACAGGATTGAATATATTGAGTCTTTTGAACTTCCTGTTCAATTTTGTTTAATAATTCGACCATATTTTGCGCGACTTGTTGGGCTTCTATGACTTTCGTTAAATCTCGCCCGACTAACATCTGACTGATTTGCCAGTCAATCCACAGGGGCGCATTTTCTAATAATTTTTTGTAATCTTCAGACGAAGAACTGTGTAAAAATTCATCCGCATCTTTTCCGGCGGGAAGGTTCAAAATTCGCAGTTGAACACTTCCTTGATACGCTAAATTTTCGATTTCTCCAATTGCCCGTTGAGCCGCTTTTGCACCTGCTGTATCTGCATCAAAATTGAGGATAATTTGTTTAGATTCTGTATAACGCAAGAGTTGACGAACTTGAGTCAAACTCAAAGCGGTTCCTAAAGCTGCAACAACATTTTCAATTCCCGCAGAATGCAGGGTAATTACATCAAAATACCCCTCGACAACCACCGCCTGATCCAGTTTAGAAATCGCTGTTTTTGCCTTATCTAACCCAAATAACGTTTTTCCTTTATCAAATAACTCTGTCTCCGGAGAATTCAAATATTTAGGCTGTTCATCGGATAACGTTCTTCCCCCAAAACCAATCACTCGCCCTTGAATATCGTGAATGGGAATCATCAAGCGATCGCGAAATCGATCATAATAACCATTGCCCTTTTTTCGAGGTAAAATCAAACCCGCTTGTTCGACTAAATGAACGGGAAAATGCTTTTGTTCGACTAAATAATCATACAGCATTTCCCAACCTTTCGGCGCATAACCCAGTTGAAAGTGTTGAATTTTTTCTGCACTTAAGCGTCTTTGAGAAGTCAAATAGTCTAACGCTTCTACCCCTTGGGACTGAGACAAAGTGTGTTGATAAAAACTCGTTGCGATCGCTAAAATCTCATAAAGTTGTTCACGCAGAGAAAGCTTTTCTTGTAACGCTTGACGTTCTTCTGGGGCTTCCGTTTTCACCGAAACCTGATAACGACGCGCCAAGTTTAACACCACATCTGCAAAGGAAGTTTTATCCAACTCCATCAAAAATTTTATCGCATTTCCACCCGCCCCACAGCCAAAACAGTAATACATCTGTTTGCTGGTACTCACTGTAAAACTCGGGCTTTTTTCTTCGTGAAACGGACACAATCCCGCAAAATCTTTTCCCTGACGTTTGAGGACGACTCGTTCTGAAACGACATCGTAGATATCCGCCCTCTGCTTCACTTCTTCTATGGTGTCAGGATGAATGCGGGGAGTTGACATAGATGCTCTACAATAACCCTAACTTTGCTCAAAGATGATCAGGTTTATTGTGACATATTTATTCAAATTTGGGGAGAAAAATGCTGAAATCTTAACGATTAACGGGGAAAAATTCCCTGATCTTCAACAATCATCTTAACCGACGACGACTCCGCCAAAGCATAAACTCCGGCTACCGTAATTTTGATCCCAATAGAACCGAAAATATTCGGACGTTCGCTGAGAGTTTCACCTTGATGTTTAGCGAGAATTGGGCGAATATCATCAAGTTTAGTTTCGGCGATTTTTTGAATTTCCTCGGGAGATTTTTCCGGGTTATCTGTTGAGATTTGTAGAAAAACAATGACTCGAATTGTTTGCAGTGAGTTCAAACGAGATAACCGGGCTGCAAATTCTGAGCTAATTTTCATAGAATTAATAACATCAACTTCAGCTATCATTATAGGAGGAAGTTCGTAAGGTTGAATCAAACAAATTAGAGGAAACATGGTAAAATAAAAAATTAGGGGCGCTCTTGTTTGCACCCTTAATTCTAAATTAGCAGTTGGGGGGAATAAAAACCCGGTTTCTCACAGAGATGATAAAAACCCGGTTTCTCACAGAAACCGGGTTTTTGCAGTTATTTAAGCGCTTCTAAAGCCTTAAACGGTTGAATTTGACCCCAACCCCAACGGTTATCAGGACGCATTTGTTCCCCACCCGGATGATAGGCGGTTTCTTTGAGCGCTTTAATAATTTCATTCAAAGAAGCTTTCGGACAAGCTGACATTAATAACGCTACAACTCCAGCCACATGAGGCGTCGCCATTGAGGTACCATCCATGTAGGTATATTCATAAATTCCATCAGGTTGTTGAACCGGAGGAATACAAGAATAAACCTGAGTTCCGGGCGCTGAAACATCGGGTTTTGTGACCCAATTATTCGGTGCATCTTGAGGGAAAACTAAACTCGCCCCACTACTAAAAAAGGCAATTCCCAATTCATCATTGGAATATTTTTCTAAGGCACCAATTGAAAAAGCATTATGGGCGCTTCCCGGTGAACTGGTATTGCCATGATTTTCGTTACCAATGGCAACCACAGGTAACACATCAAACTGATTGATAATCAGATCAAAAATTTCAGCAAATAGGGGTTCATAATAAGTCAAACCTAGCGACATATTAATAATATTTGCGCCACTTTCAATTGCCCAAGCCATACCTTCAATTAAAGTTTGTAAGGTAGCATTTCCAATTAAAACCCCACCCACTAATAAGTCCGCTTCGGGTGCAACTCCAATTGACACCCCTTTATTCGTTTTTCCACCTGCAATCGTACCACAAACATGAGTACCATGTTGATCAGCATCGAAATGAGGCATCGCTTTAATTCTGCGTCCGTTGGGGTCTACAATAATAAAGTCTTTGACTCGATCTTTGAGTGCCGGATGATCACTATAAACACCTGTATCCAATACCGCAACTTTGACACCTTTGCCTTTTGTAGTTTCCCACATTTTGGCAATGTCTAATACTTGCAAACCCCAAGTCATTTTTTGCTTTTCTTCTTGAATCATCAAGTCAGAATATTCGATTTGTTGGGGTTTTATTAGTCTGATTCTTTGGTTCGGGATAACCGCAATAACTTCCGGTTGTTCAGCGAGGGCGGGAAGGGTATTGCGAGTCACTTCTACCGTTGCGACAGGTAACGCACCTGAACCCACTTTTGAAACATTTAATGACTGACCTGTTTCATTTTGATAATTCGCTGCCATTTTAACAACAACGTTTGTATTTTCTTTACTTTGTTGTTGCATCACTTGGGAACGACGTTCATCACCCCGAGAAGGCATTTCTTCAGGCGGACGTTCGCTTCTGTAAATAACAATAGCATCCTGTTTGCTGTTGGGGTCACTATTCCCTAAAACGGGGAAAAAAGCGGGGGAAATTTTAGGGGTATTCATCGGGCTTCACTCCTGAATAGATTGATTGAATTCATCCGTTTGAAAGGTCAGATTGAATGCTATGTAGCATCAAAGTATCAAAGCATAAAAAGTTAACACAGTCGTCGGGGCGCGGCGGTTTGCGTTCTCACTTGCGCCCTAACTCACCCATGACAAAGGTTTATTCTCATTCGATACTTTCTGCTGTTTCGGATGGGTTGGGACTATTTCAGGACAGTTTGCAATTATGAATGATTCTCTATCACCGCAATACAATCAATTTCGACTAACACATCCTTCGGTAAACGCGACACTTCTACACAAGCCCGAGCGGGGGCATTTTCGGTCTGAAAATACTGCCCATAAACGGTATTCATCGCGGCGAAATCGTTCATATCTTTGAGAAAGATGGTGGTTTTTACGACATCTGACCAACTCGCCCCGGCTGCGGTTAAAACGGCTTCTAGATTTGCCATAATTTGTTCAGTTTGTTTGGCAACATCTTGAAGATGAACGATTTGATTTGTTGCGGGATCAATGGAAATTTGACCGGCTAAAAATACCATCCCATTTGCAACTACCGCTTGATTGTACGGGCCAACGGGGGCGGGTGCTTTGTCTGTACGAATAATTTGACGTGTCATCAGTTGAATGTGTGAAATCCGATTAAACTTACTGTATTTAGATTACCACGAATCAATATTTTATTTATAAAAAGTTCGTTTGACTCAACGCCACGCATTCAATTTGAACGAGGGCATTTTTCGGAAGTTGAGCCACTGCAACGCAAGCACAAATCGGCGCCATTTCCGCATCGAAATATTGAGCATAAACAGCGTTCATTGCTGCAAAATCTTTCATCTCTTTTAAAAAGATAGTGGTTTTCACGACATCCGCCCAAGTTGCTCCGGCTTCTGTTAATATTATCTCTAAATTTGCCATAATTTGTTCGGTTTGTTTGGCGACATCTTCTTCATGTAAAATATGATTCAGTCGTGGATCGATGCCAATTTGTGCAGCAACATAAACCATTCCATTCACAATAACGGCTTGATTTCGAGAGTTAGGCGGTTCGGGTGCTTTGTCAGTGTTAATAATTTTTCGGGTATGAGAAATTACTAAGTTAGACATCATCTCAAAATGATTAAAATTTGAGATTTCACCATCTGGCATAATTGCACGAGTAAAATTAGCATTTTCAATATTCCATCCATAGGTTTTTGCATTAAGCAAGTTAGCCTTATGAAGATTTGCACCAGTTAAATCAGCTTTCATTAAATTGGCGCCTTGCAAATTGGCTCGATCTAAAATAACTCCTTGTAAACAAGCATTTTTCAATTTTGTCTTTTCTAATGTCGCCACTGTTAAATCACAATTAACTAAATTTAAGCCCGATAAATCAATTCCATTTAAATTAACTGCTCTGAGCTTGGCAGAATTTAACTTGATGCCTTTCAGTATTATACTTGTTAAATTAGCTCGACTCAAGTCTGCTTGTGTTAAATCAGCATCAGTTAAATTAGCACGGGTTAAAATAGCTCCGCTTAAATCCGCTTCGATTAAATTTACTCCTGTTAAATTAGCATCACTTAAATTAATTTCGCTTAAATATGCTTTCTTTAAATTAGCACCACTTAGATCAACAGCCAACAATTCAGCATTACTTAAATTAGCTTCTTCTAGGTGAGAACCTATTAACTTTGAGCTACTTAATTTTGCTTGAATTAAATTAGCATATCTTAAATCAGCTTGGTTCAAAATTGCAGAACCCATTGTTGCTTGACACAAATAAGCATCTTTGAGAGAAGCAGTTGTCAAATTAATATAATTAGCTTTGACACTAGATAGGTTAGCATTATTCAAATCTGCTCCTTGTAGGATAGCTTCTGATAAATCTGCTTGAGATAGATTTGTTCCAACTAAATCTGCTCCACTGAAGTCTACCTTAGCTAAGTTTTCTCCTTGAAGATCTAAGCCACTGAGTTGCTCACCTCTAAAGTTCCGTTCACCTTTTGCATATCTTTCTAACAGTTCTTTAGCATCCATGTTGTTTCCTCCAAATTATTCTTGAATTATAAAACCATCCCTTACCCTTAAAACCTTAAATTTTTCCCAAAATATTCAAACTGTAGGTTGGGCTGAGGAACGAAACCCAACAATAAATAATCAAAAAAAACAGAAAACCTCACAAAAATTATAGGGTTTTGGGTTGCACTTTCGCTTAACCCAACCTACTACTTCTTCCCTCTCCTTTTAGGGGAGGGCTAGGGAGGGGTCACAAATAACATCATTGAATTAATGACTCAACGCCACGCATTCAATTTGAACGAGAGCGTTTTTCGGCAGTTGAGCCACTGCAACGCAAGCACAAATCGGCGCCATTTCCGCATCGAAATATTGAGTATAAACAGCGTTCATCGCTGCAAAATCTTTCATCTCTTTTAAAAAGATAGTAGTCTTCACGACATCCGCCCAAGTTGCTCCCGCTTCTGTTAATATTATCTCTAAATTTGCCATAATTTGTTCGGTTTGTTTGCCGACATCTTCTTCATGTAAAATATGATTCAGTCGTGGATCAATGCCAATTTGTGCAGCAACATAAATCATTCCATTCACAATAACGGCTTGATTTCGAGAGTTGGGCGGTTCGGGTGCTTTGTCAGTATGAATAATATTTTTACCTGTTACTTCTGTCTGTTGGCGCGATTCTTTGGTTTGAATAGATTGAACTCGGTAACGTTCTCCATTCGGCATTATTGCATTTGTTAAATCTGCTCCTTCTAGACTTGCACCATAGATATTTGCTCCAGTTAAGTCTGCTTTTTTGAGATTGGCACTATCGAGTTGAGCAGAAATTAAATTGGCTGATTTAAGATTGACTCTTTCTAGGTTAGCATTTTTCAGATTAGATTTTTTGAGATTAACTTTCTCCAGATTTGCTCGTTCTAAGTCGGTTTCATACAGATTTATTTCAAATAAGTCTACATTAGAAAAATTCACTAATTGTAAGTTTGTTTTTTGCAAATTAGCACCTTTAATTATTACGCCTTGTAGGTTTGCACGACTCAGATTGGCTTGCTCTAAGTCAGCTTCAGTTAAGTTTGCATTAGATAGATTACTGCCTATTAAACTTGCTTCAATCAAAAATGCTTTACTCAGATTTGCAGATATCAAACTTGTATTATCTAAATTGGCTCTATCTAACGTGGCATGAGTTAGATTGGATGAAGCCAAATAGGCATCACTTAAATCAGCCTCAGTCAAATCTGCCCAACTTAGATCAAGAGAGCTTCCCTGGATTTTAGCTAAATTTGCACCTTCTAAAAAGGCTCTACTCAATTTTGTATGAGTTAAATTTGCACCTGTTAAAGTCGCTTTACTCAAATCCGCTCCCGTCAAATCTGCTTGAGTTAAGTCAGCCCCGCTTAGGTCTACTTCTCTTAAGTCAAGTCCTGCCAACACAGCTTCTTCAAAGTTCCGTTGACCTTTTGCATATTTCTCTAACAGTTCTTTGGCATCCATGTTATTTTCTCCAAATCCTGTTTGAATTATAAAACCATCCGTTACACTTAAAACCTTAAATTTTTCCCAAAATACTCAACAGCAGACGAGTAAAATCTATCAATAAAAATTGTTAGCTGTAGGCTGTAGGTTGGGTTGAGGAAGGAAACCCAACAATAAACCCTCAAGACAAACAGAAAACCTCACAAAAATTATGGGGTGTTGGGTTGCACTTTCGCTTAACCCAACCTACTACTGTTTCCGAAATTTCTCGGCCCCCTAAATCCCCGCCCCCGTGACCCCCAAAATTGGGGGTAGCTGGGGGACTTTTAAAATAGGGGGTAATTGGGGGTAATTTGGGAGACTTGAATTCTAATTCCCCCCAGAATTGGGGGGCGAGGGGGGCGCAGGCTGTAGCTTCGGTTGAGGAACAAAACCCAACAATAAACCCTCAAGAAAAACAGAAAACCACACAAAAATTTTGCGTACAATGAGCGTATTTTTAAGATAAACTTAAGAATTAAATGCGATCGCCGTCTGCAAAAATACTGTTTCCTAACAGGTTATGATAGAACTTTACAATTGAACTGCTACAGGAAATTCTAAATATGGCTGAAAATGAAACCCGCAACGAAGCCGAAGTCCGCTCTCGAAAAGTAGACGAGTTGCGATCGCTAGGAATAGACCCCTACCCCAGTCAGTCTTTTGCGCGATCGCACACCACCCAAGCGATCAAAGATCTATTCTCCCAACCGGGAAACGAACTGGCAGACGGCGTTGCAGACCCCCAAGCCGTCCCCCTGAAAGTCTGTGGACGCATCACCTTCAAGCGCGATAGTGGGAGTATTGGCTTTATTGGCTTAACCGATGCGTCGGGAACCATTCAACTGAAAATCGAGAAAAAACTCGTTACAGGCGAAGCAGGTGGACTCTCCTTTAATCAAATTAAAAAGTTATTAGATACCGGAGATTTTATCAGCGCTGAAGGAATTGGCTGTCGCACAAACCGAGGCGAACTTTCCGTACAAGTTGAACGGTTAGATGTCCTTTCAAAAGCCACTATTCCCTTTCCCGACTCCTATTATGGCGTTAACGATCCTGAAATTTGTCGGCGTCATCGAGAGTTAGGATTAGTCAGTAATCCCGAATCTTTTGCCACCTTTAAACTTCGCAGTCGCATTATTAGAAGTATGCGAACCTATCTGTGGAATGCGGATTTTGATGAAATCGAAACTCCCGTTTTACAAGCGATTTATGGGGGGGCTGCGGCGCGTCCGTTTAGCACTCATCATAACGCTTTAGATATTAATTTGTATCTGCGAATTGCCACAGAATTGTTCTTGAAACGGGCAGTTTGTGGCGGCTTTGAACGAGTGTTTGAAATTGGGCGCGTGTTCAGAAATGAAGGGATTGATAGCACTCATAACCCTGAATTTACCTCAATTGAAGCCTATCAAGCCTATGCGGATTATTTTGACTTGATGACGTTAGTTGAAGACTTAATTTGTGGAGTCGTTCAAGATGTGTTAGGGGATGTGACTGAAGTTGACTATCTCGAGGATAAACTCAGTCTAGAACGCAAATATGACTACACCGATATTTATCCCAGTTTCACAGGGAAGCATTGGAAAGTGCAAACAATGGTGGAAGCCGTGCGGGAAAAAACAGGCTTAGATTTCGAGACGTTAACGTTAGAAGAAGCCATTAAAGCCGCCGAGAAAATCGACTTAAAACTCTCCAAATTACACACGCAAAGTTTAGGCTATTTGTTGTATGCGGTGTTCGATCAAAAGGTAGAATCAACCTTGATGGAACCGACATTTGTGATTGATTTTCCCGTTGAAGTGAGTCCTTTAGCCAAGCGTCATCGTTCTAAACCGGGTTTTGTTGAACGGTTTGAATTATTTATTCATGGTACCGAATATTCTAACGGGTTTTCTGAGTTAAATGATCCCGTTGATCAACGTAAACGCTTTGAAGAACAACTCGCCCAAAAGAGTGCAGGGGATGAAGAAGCACACCCGATGGATGAAGATTTTATCCAGGCGTTATCATTAGGAATGCCAACCTGTGGCGGGATGGGAATTGGGGTAGATCGACTGATCATGTTATTAACCAATACTCAAAGTATTCGGGATGTGATTATGTTCCCCACCATGCGTTCCGTGTTGAAGGATTCTTAATCAAATATAAAGTACCTGGTTTCTGCGAGAAACCGGGTATTTGAAAAAGTTTCTTAGAAACATTGGCTATTTGAATCAGGAAAGATCATCTAAAGTTAGATTTTTATGCAAGATTTACAGAGATTTCGCGAAAGCTTTACAAAATCCTCTGTATTTTCACGGAGGTCAATGCTAAATTATCTAACATAAATCTTTTTTGATTGAACCAGAGTGTCATCTATGTCTTGCATCTACTCATCTAACCTTGCCTTCAGCACTTCTTTGTTAGGCTTATTAACATTAGGAACCCTGGGAACGGTTCCGGTTCAAGCCGCTAGCTTGGATTCTCGTTTTGATCAAATCTTTGTTTTTAGTGATAGTCTTTCTGATCCAGGTAATCTTTTTTATATTACCGGAGGACAAGTTCCCGAAAATCCTTTATCCTTTGAAGGACGCTTTTCTAACGGGCCAGTTTGGACAGAATATTTTACCCCAAAATTGGGCTTAAATCCTACTCCTTTTACCAATTCAGTTCAGTCTTCTGATGGAACAAATTATTCCTTTGGAGGGGCGACATCAGGCGATAACAATACGATTAATATTCTCCGACCCGATATTCCGATGGAGTTGCCGGGATTAACTCAACAACTCAATTATTTTATTCAACCTTTATTAGCAACAAATCAATCCGCAAATCCTGATGCGCTTTATGTCGTTTGGGCGGGAGCGAATGACTATGGATTTGGTGGGGTTACTGATCCGACAATACCGGTTACAAATATCTCAAATGCTGTACAGTCGCTTTATGGGGTTGGCGCTCGGAACTTTTTGCTCTTAAATTTACCGGGTTTAGGGAATACTCCCTTCGGTTTAAATCTAGGCTTACAAGAACCTTTAAATCAATTAACTGCGGCTCATAATTTCTACTTAAGTTCAGCCGTCAACGGGTTAAATCAGTCGTTAACAGGTGCTAATATTGGTTTAGTTGATGTTAACGCTAAATTTAACCAAATTCTGCAAAATCCCGCAGAATTTGGATTTACCAATGTTACAGATAGTTGGTCAAATGCGGTTGCAGTTTGTCTGGAAGTGGGTTGTGAGGAGTTTCCCAATCCTGATGAGTATTTCTTTTGGGATCAAGTTCACCCGACAACAGCAACTCACCAAATTATTGCAGACATTGCTTATTCTACTGTACAATCGCAATTTCCCAAAGTTCCAGAACCCACCTCGGTACTCGCTTTGAGTGTATTGGGTTTAGGATTTTTGTTCAATCAAGTTTCATCAAATCGCCGCAAAAATTGAAGCGTGACTGGCGAATCTTGTGAGAATTTTAAAAAATCAATAGAATCTTGGCTTGAATTTAAAGGTGCGTTAACCTAACGCACCTCGGAAAATTGCAAGTAGCCAGCAAACACAAGGAGAGAGCGAATCGAGGTTTTATTACAAGAGCGAGGGTTATTCATACTAGAGGAAAATGCGTGAGAAGCGAAACTTTATCAGCCGATCAAACCGTTGTTTAGCAACATTCTCCCTTTAAAATCGAAAAGATGGAACATTTAATTTCAACCCCGATAAGGGCGACAACACGACCTGAATAATGCTATTGAATTCAATCGGCTTTTCTTGCTGATAGCAGTCAAATTGAAAAAGCGTAACGGCTCAGGTTATACCAATCAGACCAGGAACTTAATCAAATCAATAGATTTGCATCAAGTCATTTGAGAAGCAGGGATTAGACGATTTGAGGGTGTGATTTTCAAGCGCCCCCATCTCAGTTATTGGGGAGGTGTATCTTCTTCCACCTCGCTACTTTCCTCTGAATTAGGCAAGGGAATGATATCATCAATTTGGCGTATCAATTCCACTAGAGCATTTGCTAATCGGGCGGCGACGACCGTTCCTTCAAACTCAAACTCTGGCTCTTTAAGGGCTTGGACTAGCATTCGTTTTCCTGTTTCTGTCATGGAGACCATAGGGACTTGATTTTCCTTTTCTATGCGAATCGCTCCGGCTGTTTTTAGTTCATCATAGAGTCCTTGATAGATGCCAACTTTTTTCCCTTGGCGTTTTTGCTTTACCTTACTGGTGAGTTCGCTTTTTTTAACCTTGGCTTGAATTCCTCCAAGCGCCCACAATGTTAAAAGCAAGCGTGTTCTCGCCTTGGCATCTGCTTCACCTGTTACCGAATTTGCTGTCTCGTTATAAGTCATTGTTGACATATCAATCACTTCGGAACACGAAAATACCATCAGATTGTACACCAAGATATCAACAGTCAAGTTGCCGGATTGGGGGTGGCTTTGGAGACTAGGGTTAAAGGGATTCTGAGTAAGACTGTAGGTGATTAATCCTTAAACCCTGTCAGGATTAAGCTGAATGAATGGCACACTAGAAAGGATATAGTCTGTATCTGACCAACACCGCGATCATGCCACTGCCGAACAAGGAACCCAAATTAATCGAACTTGAACAGCGTTTGAGTGAGGTTAACGATATTGAATCGGTGGTTTCCCTACTCAATTGGGATCAAGCCACCTATATGCCTGCCGGGGGTGCTGCCGCTAGAGGGCGTCAAATCGCAACCCTCAAACAGATTGCCCATGAAAAATTGACAAATCCGGCACTCGGTCAACTCTTGGAAGATTTGCGTCCCTACGAAGCAAATCTTTCTTACGATTCCCTGGCCGCAAGTTTGATTCGGATTGCTCGTCGAGATTATCAACGGGCAATTCGAGTCCCATCGGAATTTATGGCAAGGTTATCCCGTCATCAAGCCGCCGCTTATGAAGCCTGGTCAGAAGCTCGACCTGCCAATGATTTTGCCAAAGTACAACCCTATCTAGAGAAAACCTTAGATCTCTCTCAAGAATTGGCAAGTTTTTTTACAAATTGGCAACATATTGCTGACCCATTAATCGAGGCTAATGACGATGGCATGAATGTCGCGATTATCCAACCGATTTTTCATCAGTTGCGACAACAGTTACTTCCCCTGGTTGAAGCGATCGCCGCCGCCCCCGCTATCGATAATTCTTGCCTTCATCAATTCTTTGCCGAACAAGAGCAACTCAGCTTTATCAAAGGGGTAATTTTTCGTCTGGGTTATGACTTTAACCGAGGACGCCAAGATCAAACCTTACATCCCTTTACCTCAAAATTTTCGATAGGGGACGTGCGAATTACGACCCGAATTTACGAACATCATCTTGAGCAAGCCTTATTTAGCACTATCCATGAAACGGGTCATGCTTTGTATGAACAAGGAATTGCACCGGAGTTAGAAGGAACCCCTCTAGCGACGGGAACAGCTTTCAGTGTCCATGAGAGTCAATCGCGGTTATGGGAAAATTTAGTTGGTCGCAGTCGCGGGTTTTGGGAGTGGTTTTATCCACAGTTACAAGGGACATTTATCCGTCAGTTAGGACAAACGTCAATCCAGCAATTTTATCGCGCGATCAACAAAGTACAACCGTCTTTAATTCGCACCGATGCGGATGAAGTCACCTACAACCTACACGTGATGATTCGCTTCGATCTGGAATTAGCGATGTTAGAAGGTTCCTTAGCGGTGCAGGACCTCCCGCAAGCCTGGAATGAACGATATCAAAAAGATTTGGGTATTATTCCCCCAAATGACACCAACGGGGTCTTACAAGATGTTCACTGGTATGTTGGGTTAATTGGGGGAATGTTTCACGGGTATACATTGGGGAACTTAATCAGCGCTCAATTCTATGAGGCTGCAATTGTCTATGATCCCGAAATTCCTGTTGAGATCGAACGGGGAAACTTTCAGCGCTTGCAGGACTGGCTGAAACTTAACATTTATCAGCATGGCCGCAAGTACACAGCCCAGGAACTCCTCGAACGGGTTACAGGCAATGGATTAAGTATTGATCCATTTATGAATTACATTCGGAACAAATACGGATATCTTTACAATCTCAAGTTCTAGATTTTAAAGTTTTGTAATTCATTATCCTTTCCGGTACACCCCTCAAAGATTTTGCAATTAGACTTAAATAGATCTTCTATCTTTTACCGGATTTGAAGGTAGGAGCGAGATGATAAAATTCAAGTAAGTGTATCCGCTATGTTCATCAACTACCAATAAAGTTCAGGATAACCTCTCATGTTTATCAGAAATGCTATCCTAGCCAGCTCACTGATTGTCGCTGTTTTGGGATTTAATTCAACTGCACGGGCGACCTCTGGCACAAACCCCGACCTACCAACGAAAGACTACAGTTTCAGCGAAGAACAGCAAATTCCGATCAGACGCTCTCCCGAGTTGACTCCCGAGAAACCCAGCCAAGATCGTCTGTTTTCTCAGCCTTTTTATGAAGCTTCCCCTCAACCGCTCCGACGCTATACTCTAGAACCCGGAACTCAAGGTTCACAAGTCACAGGCTTGCAACAGCGTCTACAACTGCATGGTTTTGATCCGGGTCGGATCGATAGTGTCTTCGGTTCCCGTACCGAACAGGCCGTCAGAGCCTTTCAACAAGCCCGAGGACTTGAAGTCAATGGTATTGTCGATCGCGGTACCTGGCAACTCCTAGAAGCTGATCCCCAACCCGTCGCGGTTGCAGAAGTCTTAACCAAGGGAACCAAGGGATCTAAAGTTCTCACCCTGCAAACCCGCTTGCAAGTCAAAGGTTATGATCCAGGCCCGGTAGATGGCGTGTTTGGGAGTCGCACCCAAGCGGCAGTGATCGCCTATCAACAGGCAAAAGGCTTAGAAAAAAGTGGGGTTGTCGATCAAGAAACCTGGACGGCTTTGAGTCAGGAGTGGCGTTAGTCTGTTGACGACATCTCAAAAAGCACCGTTCAAATTATTTTGAGTCAGCGTGATCTCTAACAGCCGAAATTCTGGGTTTATAGTGCTTCGCACTGGTATATTTACAAACGCACCGAATGAAGAAAAGTCAAAAGCCTCACTATACCAAGCTTTTTTCCGCATGAGTGCCTCTTGCATGATTGCCTGTTGCCTTGCGCGAAGCGCTATAACTTGCCTTTTGGCAAACCAGCTCAATTAACCTTGTTTACCAAAAATTGCCGCACACGCCCCTACCTTTAGGTATGGGGATACAAGGCAAAGAAAATGCTATAATAATTATACTGGTAGGGTATTCAACCAGGTTAAAAACCCAGCATCTAATCGATGCAATGAATCTTGAAAACTTAAGGTATGGGGTTCTTGCTAGGAATGCTTTGGCCTGATAAAACCTTGAAGCACCAAGTACAGAGAACAAAGCATTTTTTTCTCAAGTACGGTAGGGCATACCGAAACTATCTCTGAAATGGGATGAACGACTGGGGAGACTCACCCCTCTGGAGTTGATTGGGAAACCATTTGGCTGTAAGGGTTGTCAATGAACCAGTAATCCAAATCCGCTCTTGCTTGGAGAATCCCCTTTCTTTAGAAATGGGGAGTATGTCAATTCTCGTTGTCCTCGGGCAACTGTGCCATTTGTTCGCGGCATCTGGGTGTTTGATTTCCCATTCAATTAGGGCGGTATCCTCGCCGCCCTCCTCTGAAATTCCTTAGAACGACTGACGAATTAAGTGAATTCCGCCTTTCACCGCTTCATAACCAAAAGTCAGAATGAGGCTGGTCAGGGTGGCTCCCATCACACAAAGCACCAATCCCCCTAAACTAATCGCACCATCATCATCGAGCAAACCAAACCCGGTCACAAAAATTCCCATAGCTGGTAGAGTATTGGTTCCGGGAATCGGAATCATCATCGAAATTGCCATCAAAGCGATCGTTGATCCAATAATAATCCGACCGGGAAAACTGGTGCAGACGTAGCTTAAGCGAGGACGAGAAACCAATTCGATTTTTTGTAACCAGGGAATTCCCCCTTTGAGAAAACCCTGAACTGTTTTCAGTTCGATGGGACGATTCAGCCATTTTTGGGGAAACCAAGGTCGTTTAGCTCCAAAAATAAGCTGCACAGCTAAGATAAACAGCAAAATCCCAAACGGCGTTGAATAACCTGGCGCCGGGACAGGTAAAGCCGAAGGCAAAGCCAACAAGACAAACAAAAACCCAAAAGTCCGTTCACCTGCCAGATCGAGAATATTGGCAAGGGTTACTTGGGGAGCGAGTTCTTCGGCAAAAAAATGACGCTGAAGTTCAACAGAGAGTTTTGACACGGTTAGGGGAAAAGGGAACGTAAAAAAAGAAAATACGCAACCCAGATGGCAGTTATTCAGTGAACAGTTATCAGTTATCTGTTACCAGTTTTTACAGTTATCTGTTATCAGTTTAGAGTGACCAGTCTTTACAGTTATCAGTTATCAGTTTTTTTCACTGATTACTGGTCACTGATTACTGGTCACTGATTACTGGTCACTGGTCACTGTCTTAGGTGCCAGACGCCCAAGAGTTGGTGTACTCAATTTGTTCGGGGGTCAGGGTATCGAGATTGATGCCCATTGCCTCCAGTTTGAGTCGGGCAATTTCCTGATCCACATCGGTGGGAATGGAGTACAAACCGGGTTCCAGCTTGCCTTTATTCTTCACCAAATATTCACAAGCCAGGGCTTGGTTAGCAAAACTCATATCCATAACCGCACTGGGATGACCTTCAGCCGCAGCTAGGTTAATCAGTCGTCCTTCCCCAAGCACAATCACAGACTTGCCATTTTGCAGTTTGTATTGTTGAGTAAAATTGCGAACTTCTTTAACTTCGGTGGATTTTTGGGCTAAGGCTTTCAGGTCGATCTCGATATCGAAGTGACCCGAATTACAAACCATCGCCCCGTCCTTCATCACATCGAAGTGTTCAGCGCGAATTACGTGTTTGTTGCCTGTTACGGTGATAAACAGATCCCCTAAAGGAGCCGCTTCTGCCATCGGCATGACACGGAAGCCATCCATCACCGCTTCAATTGCGCGTACCGGGTCAATTTCAGTCACAATCACATTCGCACCCATACCCCGAGCGCGTAGGGCGCAGCCTTTACCGCACCAGCCATAACCCGCAACAACAATATTTTTTCCAGCCAGCAGAATATTAGTGGCTCGAACGATCCCATCAAGGGTAGATTGACCCGTACCGTAACGGTTATCGAAGAAGTGTTTGGTATCGGCATCATTAACGTTCATCGCCGGGAAGGTCAATACACCGTCTTTGAGCATCGCTCTTAAGCGAACAATACCTGTGGTGGTTTCTTCGGTGGTACCGATCAGATCAGCCAGTTGATGTTGACGATTTTGAACTAGAGTCGCAACCACATCACTACCATCATCAATGATAATGTTGGGACGATGATCCAGAGCAATTTCAACGTGCCGTAAATAGGTTTCGGTGTCTTCTCCCTTGAGGGCAAAAACAGGAATACCGTGATCAACGACTAAACTCGCTGCCACATCATCCTGAGTTGAGAGGGGGTTACTGGCAATCAAGATCGCATCAGCACCGCCTGCTTTCAGGGCAATTGCCAGATGAGCCGTTTCTGTGGTGACATGGCAGCAAGCAACCAAGCGGATACCCGCAAAGGGTTTTTCAAGAGCAAAGCGTTCTTGAATCAATCGCAGAACGGGCATTTCCCGTCCAGCCCAATCAATGCGTTGTTTTCCTTGAGGGGCTAAAGCGGGATCTTTAATTTCGTATTGAGTACGGGCGGTTGTTGCAGTCATGCAGTTTTCCTCGAAAAAATATGTATTTTTTAGACGTTGAGTAGTGACCAGAGGAACCGTCACAATCCTTATCGTGTATCCCCAATGGGTTTGTCAGGGGATGGAACTTGGGGCTACCGCAGTTTAAATTTGCAGTCCATAATACAGACTAACCTGACTCTACCCAGATTGACTAGGGGGATCTCGCTTGGCAAACGGGTCTTCTGGAGAGACAATAATCTAAAGTCCCTCTTAAGAATGACTTGTGAACAATATTCGTACCGTCTCTGATACTAAACGCGCTTTTTATAGCATTCATACTCGTCCGATCAACTCGATTTACCGTCGCGTGGTTGAGGAGTTGATGGTTGAGATGCACCTACTTTCGGTGAATGTGGATTTCCAATATGACCCGATCTATGCTTTGGGTGTCGTTACCGCCTTTGACCGTTTCATGCAAGGATATTTACCGGAAACGGATCAAGAATCGATTTTCAATGCTTTGATTGGAGCCTTGCAAGAGGATCCCCAGCGCTATCGAGCCGAAGCCCAACAATTACAGGAATTCGCTCAAACCCTCTCAGTCACAGATCTTCTGTCTTGGGCTGAGGGAGCGAGTAACTTTGAGGCGGGGAACGACTTGCAGAGTTATTTTCACAAGATTGCAATTAATCCCAAGTACAAATACAACCGTCTGTTTGCAATTGGTTTATTTACCTTAATCGAACAGAGTGATCCTCAAGGGATTGAGAACAAGGAAGCAACGGAGAAAACGCTCGATCAACTGGCTTCCGGGTTGAATTTGCCTCAAGACAAGTTGCAAAAGGATTTAGAGCTTTATCGCAGCAATCTGGAGAAATTGATGCAAGCACGCATCGTTATGGAGGAACTGACTCAAGCTGAACGCAAACGGCGAGAACAACGGGGTGCTAAACCCGCAGTTAGTCCGACTCCTGAATCTGCGCCCGAAGAGGTTTCAACGGACTCCTGATGGTGATCGAGTGACTTTTGAATGATTCACCGATCCCCTGTAATCAGTTGCCACTCGAAGGAGCAAAAATATTTTCGGGTGGGCAAGCCAGCTATTGTGGGAACGCTGAATCTAAATTAACGATTGAACTGGTATTCTGCACCCCGTACCCCATCAATCATGCCCCCCGAATGCCCTTATTTCCCCGTTCTAGCTCTGATTCCTTCAGGATCAATAGGTGTCACATTCAAAACGTTTTTAATTGCCTTGCTCGTAATTTCGAGCGTAATCTTTGAGCAAGATGCTGATGTTACTCAAGACTCCCTCACCGGAAAATTGTCCAAATACCGTCGGGTTTTTAGCGACTCGATCTAAGGTATAGTTGATGGCTTCTTTCACCTGAGCTGAGATCAGAGCATGAAGTTCTTCTCTGGCTCTTGAACGCTGATATTGAGCGCCTTCTTCGGTGGTTGCATATAATGGGGGCAGTCGGTTGAGAGCATAGGCGGCAATGTCTCCGACATCGAGCGGTTGTTCATTGCTATCCTCAATATCTGCAACACGGGCGATCGCTTCACTGAGAACCAACTCTTCCATCACGTTGATAAATTGTTTGCGGGGTAAGACTACGACTTCACCCGTTAACAAGGCTCCCATGAGGCGGTCAAGCGCCATGTATTCTTCTATGGATAACTCGGATGCGGTGTTGCAAATTCGTCCGACTTCAGCCTCCATTGAAGGCGTTAAATAACCATCTTGTAAAGCTTGCTCAACAATTTTCTCGATACTCATAGGACCTTTACACACCAATCGCAGAACTGAGTGAACTTGTATGTATTTGTCGGACTCAGGAGAAACAGCTGTTGAGCCTCCCCGATGACCTTGAGTCTGACAAAAAATATTGTTCCTGAGAATTTAGCTGTTTATTGGGTTGGAGGGGCTATATAGACGCGCTTGAGACATTTTTTGTTTGTCCTCGCACATTGGCTCAGGATAACATATTAAGCCCCCTATCTTAAATGTCAAAAGAGGACTCCCGTTAGAGCCTTCGGCTTAACGGCGAGATGAATTTTGACCAACAAAGAAAACTGAGCGAAGCGAATCCTACATGGCTTGGCATACTTGTGTAGAACAGGC
>NZ_JAYGHR010000013.1:0-78577 GCF_034932365.1 Limnoraphis robusta BA-68 BA1
AGGTCTCGATTGACTTATTTAGAGCGTAATTCCACCACCATCTAGCACAACCAAAGTGCTGAGACAGTAATACCTGCTGGTTTGGTGTTGGATAGAGTCGAACCTTGAGCGCTTTGTGTAGCATCTTAATCCCTCCTTACCGCATTATACATAAAACAGTAACGATATCGGAAGATTTGGAAAACTACGTCCCTCCGTTTTCCCCGACTTTCATCCCACCACCAAGCTGAGTACAGCTATGGTGGGGGACTTCCCGTCGGCTTAGTTAAATTGATTTGGCAATTTAACCGTTACCCCTATCATTTTAATGGGTGACGGTGATTAATTTCCCATAAAATCTGAACGAACAGTGACTTGATTCCCCCAAGTAATCACTTTGTTCTGAAGCTTCCCGCAAGTAATTTCTTCACCGATTTCTGTGTAGATTTCGATCCAGTTCTCAAACTTTCCAGCCCCTGCAATTGCCATCGCTTCTAGAGCGTAAGTGGGCAAACCTGCGACAGAAACATGATAAATACAAACACAGCCAAAGCTTCCGGGTTGGGCGAAGTTTTCGCCGTAGAAGGCATAAGCTTCTCTGACGTTATCAGGAAGAACGATGGATGATTCTACAGAAGTTCCTAAATCTCCAACAAATACGAACTGCTGATCATCGTAATTTTTGAGAGCTTCATTAAAAAACTGTTGAACGGCTTCTACGTTAAATTCAGTTCCGACAATGGCTTTAAATCGTTCATCTGAACGAATATTGTCAAAATCTGAATCCGTTTTGGCTGACTTTTTGATTTCTGAATCTAAACTAATCGCTTTCTTTAAGTTGTCCAGAGCCAGTTCAACTTTGTTTTGTAAGCTATAACAGCAAGCTTTACTATAAAAGATTAACCCATTCTTCGGTGTATATTCTAGAGCTTTATCATTACTTTTGATCGCTTCATCATAGTTTTTAGAACAGTACAGAGCATATCCTCGATTACACCAATTTTGTGAGATATCTTTGATCACTTTCTCATTCCATTCCAGAGCTTTTTCATACCATTCAACAGATTCTTCATATTTTTCGAGCTGTAATAGAGTGAGGGCTTTATTTTTCTGGGCTGTATGAGCATCATAGGGATTTTTTTGGATTTTCAATGCTTGGTCAAATATCGTCAAGGCTTCTTCATATCTTTCTAAACTTAAAAGAGCGCATCCTTTTGTATTCATTGCAACAAAATGGTCACTAAAGAATTCGGGTTGTTGTTGGATTGCTTGTTCGATTACCGCAAGTCCTTCTTGGGGATTACCAGCCTCCCAAACTAGAGCTATTCCTTGATCCATTAACTTCTTCGCTTCCATGATAGATTCGTTGGCTGATGTCATTTTATATCCTCTATTTCTACAAATTATGTACAGAATATCTTCACTCAAACTTGATGAATTTGAGGAGTTGGGTTGTATCGGTGGGTTGGGTTCGGGGTTTGATCAAAACTCGACCCGTCGATCAGCCTGATTAAATCTATTCCTACAGGGGTGACTGTAAACAGTTAACAGTGAAAAAAAACGGATTGCTGTAAAGACTGGTACAGATAATTTATGAATGATCCCTACGGTGACGAGTCATAGGTGACTGATGACATGGAGCGAATCAAAGATCACCCATTTAGGTGAATTCAACTCAGTCTCGCTGACGATATATTGAATGTAACAACTGAGGAAGGAAATTGCAAGATGACAAATCCAACCTTAAACTCTCAACTTCAATCCTCGGTATAATCGAGATTGAAAACAATTTTTGCAACGCATCAAATCACTCGCAATGACTTACAAACGCTGATTCTTTTTATTAGAGGTTCTCAAGAATTACAAGCTGATGACCTGCATAAAATATATCAAAGGCTTTCACGATTTTACCGGGGGTAATTATGAACGATAAAAGCAGAAGTTCTTATTCAGTCTATGCCCAAATCATGCAATGGGAACGCGCAAAACGATTAGCAGAATATCAGGAAGAGGAGGAACTTGAAGGCTTTCTGACGACATCAAAGCTCTCTCCTCCGGCTAAAAAAACGACAACTCTTTCTCGTATTTCTAAACCCAAATCTTCATTAACTCCTGTTAAAAACACTTCTCAAGCTAAAATCTCGGCGGGAATTATCTTGATTTTGGGTTGGTTGATGGGAATAGTAACTTACTGGGGTTTTACTCTAGTTACGGCTAATTTTACCGCTCAAACTGAACAGGAAAGTTCGGTTTTATTGCAGAGTTCTTCTTTGATTCCTCGTCAATTTTTTCTCTAAATCGGTTAGGGGAATTCCGATAGAGACGTTGAAGACAACGCCTCTACATTTCTCTATTTAGGAATCTTCGTCAGTCGTCGTCACCTCTACAGATTCGACTTCTTCTGGTACAGATTCGACTTCTTCTGGTACAGATTCGACTGCTTCTTCTACAGATTTGACTTCTAATGTTCGGACTCGGTTAATAGCCGCCGCGAGTTCAAATCGTCGAAATAGGGCTAAATCTCCTTGAGGAAAAGGGGTAATTATATCTAATCCTTTTTCGGCGATATCTGCCATAACTCGATCTAAAATTTGAGATAGAGTATGTTCACCATTAATATACTGTTTTCTAGCATAAACCATTGCGGCTGCGATCGCTCGTAATTGATCTCTAGAAACTAACTGTTCGACTCCTGACAAATCAACATCTTCTGTTCCAAATGTGACTTCATCGAGATCGCGAACTTTCACCCGTACATCTCGCCGTCCGCGACTGGGATCTAAACTTTCTGGAAGGGGAACACGGGGTCGAATTTGACCAAATTGTTCACCGCCTTCGGAAGTGCGACCTGTTGCATATTCTGCGGCGATTTCTTTGGCTTTTTCGGTTAATTCTTGGGGTTGAAAATTGTCCATTGCAATCACCGTATCCGCCACATCAAAATAATCGCCACTTCCCCCCATAACTAAAATTGTAGAAACCCCATAATCGGTATAAAGTTGACGAACTTTATCAATAAAGGGTGTGATCGGTTCTTGGTCTTTGGCGATCAAGGCTTGCATTCGGCGATCGCGAATCATAAAATTAGTTGCAGCCGTATCTTCATCGACTAATAAAACGGGAGAAACCGCATCAGTAACCGAGTCATTTTCCGACTGAATTAACACCTCTAAGGCTTCCATAATATTGGCTGCTTGCGAAGTGCTTCCACTGGCGTTTTCGGTGGTAAATTCGGTGGTAGAACGGCTTTGAGGTAAGTGATTGACAAAAGGTGAAATATCAACTCCGGCAACGCTACGACCATCTTCAGATCTAATTTTAATGGCGGCTGGACTGGTAATTACAAATTCTCGTCCATCTCCTGAAAGATGATTATAAATGCCAAATTCTATGGCATTGAGTAAGGTTGATTTACCGTGATATCCGCCACCCACAATTAAGGTAATTCCTTTCGGAATACCTAAACCTTTAATTTCTCCTAAATTGGGGCGATTGAATTCAACTTCTAGAGATTCAGGAGATTGAAACGGCACAACATCAGTTTCTAAAGGTCGGCTATCAACGCCACTTCGTCGGGGTAAAATTGCCCCATTGGGAATAAAGGCAACTAAGCCTTTTTCGGGTAATTGTTGGCGTAACCAGTCGGCATCTTCTACGGTTTCGACATGAAGTTTACAGACTTCTGGATCGAAACTATTATATTTGAGAGAACGTTCAACAATTAGGGGAATATCATCACAAATCATCGCGGCGGCTTGTCGTCCTAATATTTGCCGTCCTCGGGCGGGAAGTCCGACAAAAAATCGCATTTCAACGCCTTTTTCTTTGGTAGAAGGCATGGGTTTAGCGCGTTGAAAGACGGGGTTTCCAATGGTTAGTTTGGGTTTAGGGGGGGCGACATAAATAAAGCTTGCAGAGGTTCGTTCTAATACCTCTTGTCCCATTTTAGTAATCGCAATCATCCCGCTTTTTCCGGTTCCTCGACGGCTGCTAATGTCACGGGCGTTTTTATCAAACTGACGGGTGAGATAGTCTCGCAAAGCGATTTCTCGAATGCGATTTTTGTAAAGTTCTGGAGGAAATCCGGCAATGTTAGGGGGGATGTGAACTCGAAACTTACTGGGAGCTGCAAAAGGATCGCCTTGAACGTAATCAATAATTAAGGTAAATTCCTCAAACTCATAAGTACCGAGAATATCTTTGTATGATCTGTAGCCTTGGTTGTCAAGGTCGAGTAATTTTCGGCGGAGGTCTTCTTTTGTGTTCATGAGTTAGATCTCGATGAGTGTATTATTCAGTGTTTCCTTGCGATTTGAGAGGATCTTGGTTTGAGCTGAACAGTTAATCCAATGTGCAAAGTTTGCCGAATCGGAAGACAAAGATAGAGCTTTTTTTTAGAGAATGACCTCATTATATCAGAGGATTTTGAGTTTATCTCGGGGGTTCATCCATCTAAATCGATTATTTAATTGTCCAATAAGCGACTGACGACATTGACAATTACTTGAGCCGAACCCATCAAAAATTCTCGATCAAGATGAGCCAGAGTATCACTCGGTTGATGATAGTGAGGAGAACGAAGATTAGCGGTATCTGTGATCAACACGGCGGGAATATTTTGATACCAAAAGGGAGCGTGATCACTTCGTAAAACATCAGGGGTCAGTACCCCTTTTAAGGGAATCGGTAAGGGAACAACGGGCGGTAAATTTAGGTTGGATAGGCTTGAGGATATTCCCTGAAATGATTCTAATATTTCGGGATGTTGAATTTCCCCGACAACGACTAAAAACTCTCCTTTCTCGGGAGAATTAACGCCACTGGCTTGTAAGAAAGGCTCAACATTTAAGCCTGTAGGATATTGTTGACAGCCATCTGTTCGACAGGCATAACCGACCATATCGAGGACAATAACATGGCGTAAATGTTGTAAGTTTTCGGGACGACCACTAAAGGCAAAACTCCCTAAAAGTCCTGATTCTTCTTGATCAAAGAAGACAATTTCTAAGGAATTTTTGCTGGTTTGTGAACCGAATAAACGAGCCACTTCTAGCAAAACAGCGATGCCACTGGCATTATCATCAGCTCCTGGTGAGTTGACAACGGTATCATAATGAGCGCCAATTAATAGGGTTTCTGCTTCAGGATCATCACCGGATCGTTTAGCGACAATATTAACACCTTGTTCAAAGGTTTGCAATGTCGGAGAAAAGCCCAATTGTTGTAATTGTTCGACTAAATAATTTCGCGTAAATTCCCGATCGCTTTCTGTATATCGTGAGCCAACTAGGGTTTCCATCTGACTCCAAATTTTCTCGGGGTTAATTTCAGCAATGTTAGCGGAATTAGAAACATTAACCTCAGACCATAATGGGGCTATGGGGTTGACATTCACCTCAAAATATGAGGTCTTTGATGAGTTGGGATCAGGGAGAACAGCCGGATGTTCTCGGGTCAATAAAACACTTGAAATCTCGGTCTTCCAGTTCAAGCTGCAAACCAGAAGACCTCCTAATAAAAACAACGCGATGAGGCTTTTCTTCATCATGTTTATCGACGCTTAATTTTCCTCAAAATCAATCTCTTGATTGAACAGTTGAAGTCCCTTTTCAGTCTGTTTGATCTTGGGAATGGTTATAATTTCTTCAAAACCAGCCAGTTTAGGGGGTGAGGGTAGCCAATCTTCTAAGCGGGGTTTAAAATCGTGAGCCATTTGCCAAAATATTTGGATTTCCTGGTCTAATTTTTGAGCTAATTGATTGATAATATTGGCTTGCTGACACAACTTTGGCCAGAGTTCTTGGGCTTGTAATTCATAAAGTTTAGCTTGTTTAACGGCAAGCTTTGCTTGGACTTTTTTGAGTTTCAGGTGAGTGGTTTTAATATTGCGATCAAGTTCCGACAGGTTGACTGACCATTCAGCAACTTGAGTTTGACAAATTTGATTAAATTCAGCTTTAGCTTCCGGTGAATGGTCTTTCGGAAAGATCACCGATACATAAAAACAGGAACGTTTGTCGCACAAAGAATTATACTCAGCTTGTACTTCATCAACTTGTGCTTTGATCTGGTTCCATTCCGATAGAAACTGTTCTATTACTTGACTCATGGTTTAATTACCAGTTCAAACAGAGGCATTTCTGAGTTTAGCAAAAATTTCGCCTCTAGGTTATGTTTATTTTCAGTAATCGCCGTTTAAAATTAGATTAGACTCTATTTTTCCCTGAATTTATAACGCAATAATTAAGAAATTTCGATTTCTGTTGACATCACTTTACTATAATTGAGTCAGATGTCAAGTAAAAAAGGGGGCAAATATGGCTTATCTGTGCGAACTGAGTCCCAGTCAAAAAGTCTATTTAGATGTTCAAGCCAACCAAACCGTAGTCACAACAGTTACCAGCAGTCCCGGACAACAACAGCAGTCAAGTAGCAGTTTTACGACTGGAAGTTGGACTTTCCTCCCCGTTATTTACCGCACTGACGCTGGAATTGTGATTGAAATCGAAACTGCACAGGGAAAACACTATGTTAATGTGCAGGGAAACAGCATGGGAGTAATGAATGATACACCTTCAATCACTCAGTCTGAGAGGCTACAACTTCAGCAAGTTTCCAGCATTCCCAACGCTACAATGTCTCCGATGAAACCGATGGAACCGATGAAAATGCAACCGATGAAAATGCAACCCATGCAAATGCGAATGGGAAATCTGGAAATGCAAATGAATTCTACTTCTGAAAGTTCAAGCTCTCAAACTCGACAATTTTGTAGTCAATGTGGAGCTTCTATTAAGCCAGAAGATCGCTTCTGTTCGAGTTGCGGTTATCGTCTCGATTCCTAAAATTGAGCGCGAATTTAGCTGGCACTATTGCTAATATCATTATCCGGTTTTTTGCTCATATCAGGCTTGACGATTTTGAGTTTGCGAGAAGCTGAACTATCTCTCGGGGTATTATCGAGATCATCTTCCATTAAGTTTCCGATTGCTTCATTGAGTTGACCAGGATTCATAAAGATAATCTTAGAATTGTTACTCTCGCTGAGTTTCTGATGAGCCTCGACATATTGTTTCGCAATCAGATATTGAATAAACTCCCGACTGTTGGGCTGTATTTGCAGGGCATCTGAGATAATCTCAATAGATTGGGCTTCACTGCGGGCAATACTAATTTCAGCTCGTTTTTTGTTTTCTGCGGCTTTTTCTTGCTCCATTGATTTCATAATTGCAGCCGGAGGCGTAACACTTTGCAGGTTTACCCGAATAATTTTAATCCCCCAATTGTCTGTGGCTTCATCTAAGGTTTTTAGGAGTAAATCGTTGATTTCATTAATCGAGGAAAACAGTGTTCTCATCTCAATGGTGGCAATTTTTGCCCGCAACGTTGTCAAGACTAAATTAGAGATTGATTCATCAACTTGTTCAACGTTGTAAAAAGATTTCTCGATATCTTCGATTTTCCAGTAAACAACTGCATCAATGGTTAAGGGAGTATTATCACTGGTAATCACTTCCTGGGGTTTGATATCGATAAACCGTTCACGAGTGGTATCATAGTGAACCACTTTTTCAAAGAAAGGAAGAATATAACGAACTCCTGGTTTTAGGGTGCGATGACGGCCATTTAAACCTTCGACAATGGCCTGATCTCCACCACTGACGACTTTAATTGAGGAATTAAACACGACCCCAATGACTAAAGCTGCAAAGAAGCTGAGTAAATATTGAGCCATAACAGTTAATAATGTGTCAAGTACCAAAATTAAGAATAGGTCTATAGTAGCACCGTTTCTCTAGCAATGACCTATTCTCTGATTTACTGTTACGTTAAACCCAATGCTTTATTTCGTCATCTTTTCTTAACCCAACGTTACACCTGATGACTCAAAACCGCCCGATAACGCACTTGATTATTTCTCACTTTTTCCAGGGCTTCCTGGGCTTTTTCCATCGGAAAAATTTCCACCTGGGGTTCAATGTGATAGCGGTCCGCGACTGATAACATTTCCTGCATCATCGCCCGTCCCCCAATGAGAGAACCCAAAATTCGCCGACGCTTCATAATTAAAGGAAAAAGAGGAAGTGTCAACGGGGCGTCAGGGACACCCACAATCGTTAAAGTGCCATCAGAGTCGAGAAAATTAACATAAGATTCCCAATCAATTGACACCGGAACCGTACTTAATAAAATATTAAACGGTTGAGACGGGGCAGAAGGGGCTTGATTTTTTTCGACAATGACAGTTTCCTTCGCCCCAAGTTCATGGGCAAATTCTGCTTTATCTTGGGAGGTGGTAAAAACAGTGACTCTGTTGCCTAATTTACTCGCAAATTGTACCGCCAGTTGACATCCTCCCATCGCTAAAAGCGAGGGATTCCTAAACCTCACGATTTAGGTTTCTGCTTCTTAGCACCTGCCTTCCGAGACTTACTCTGTTCGGGTCTTACGGTCGCTCCACAGACTGACACCGCAAGTCCTGCGGCCAAAATGTTTATACTTGCATTGAGATCTCGGTCATGGCGAGAATTGCACTTAGGACAATCCCACGCTCGGATATTTAACGCCATTTTTTCTGCGATATATCCGCAGTTGGAACATCGCTTTGAACTGGGAAACCAACGGTCTATTTTGATTAATTCCCGCCCGTACCACTCCGCTTTATAAGTGAGTTGTCGAACAAATTCTCCCCAGTTAGCATCGCTGATTGCTCTAGCTAATTTGTGATTTTTGACCATGTTCTTCACTGCTAAGTCCTCAACTACAATTGTTTGGTTTTCACGAATGAGTTGAGTGGTTAGCTTATGGGTATGGTCGCGCCTACAGTCGGCAATTCTTGCCTGAATCCGAGCTACTTTTACTCTGGCTTTCTCTCTATTCTTTGAGCCTTTAATTTTTCGGCTTAAAGACTTTTGAGCGGGTCGGAGTTTTTTGTACAGTTTGTCAAAATGTTTGGGGTTTGAAACTTTAACCCCATCGGATGTGGTAAACAGACTGCTGATGCCAAGATCTATCCCTACTTTTTTATCGACGGGTTTTAATTTGTGGTCGGTTGGGTCGTTAACTCTTAAAGACACAAACCATCTACCGCTCGGGTCTAATTTAACTGTAATGGTCGATGGTGTACAACCTTGGGAGAGTTGACGACTCCAACGAATGGGTAGAGGCTCCTTGCATTTGGCTAAGTAGACAAGACCTGCTTTGAACTTGAATGCCGACTTGGTAAATTCAGCACTGCCACCGTTACGCTTTTTCTTGAAATTTGGATATTTGGCTCTACCCACAAAGAAGTTGGTAAAAGCGGTTTGCAAGTGCCTTAAACTTTGCTGAAGAGGAACACAACTCACATCATTTAGGAAGTCTAGTTCCTCTAATTTTTTCCACTCTGTCAGCATTGAAGAAGTCTCGGAGTAGCTCACTCGCTTTTTCTCTTCATACCAAGATTGAGTCCGCACCGCCAGTGCCTTGTTATACACCAGTCGCACACACCCCAAAGTCCTCCTCAACAGAACTTCCTGTTCAGGAGTTGGATAGAAGCGGTAGCGGTAGGCTTTCTCTGTCATGTCTCACATTTTAACATACAGTCTGTGAAGTTTACAATTAAAAGAGGCGTTTCCTCCCATCGGTAAAACCGAGGGTCTCCACGCCAAATTCAGATGACCTAAACCGCCCACACCGATAATCCCAATTTCTAATCCTGAACCCATTCCCGCATATCGTAAGGCTGAATAAACGGTAATTCCTCCACAGAGTAACGGCCCTGCTACATTGGTTTTAATGCCATCAGGAATCGGAAAAGCAAAGCGAGAATCCATTTCTAAATAATCCGCAAATCCACCGGGTCCTGTGGCAATTAAGGCTTGAATATCATTGCAGAGATTTTCGTTTCCTCGCAAACAATCTCGACAACTTAAACAGGCGGTTCGTTGCCAACCCACACCCACGCGATCGCCAACTTTGATATGATGAACTTGGGAACCGATTTCAACCACTTCTCCGATGACTTCGTGACCGGGAATAATCGGATAATTGCTGATTCCCCAATCATTATCGATCATGTGGATATCGGAGTGACAAATTCCACAAGCCAAGACTTTGATCAGACATTGAAAATTTTCGGGAGATGGGCTTTCATAGCTGTAGGCTTCGAGTTGAGACCCTTTCGTTTTAGCGGCGAGTCCTTGAATTTTCATAGATTGTTTGGAGAAAAGATTTAAGTAGGGGCGGGTTCGCCAAAATGCTGATTTCTGACAAATCATCTGAATAAACCCGCCCTAATCGGATTCATCAATAATAATACTGTAGGGGCAAGTTCTGCAAAAATATTTTTTTTACAAATAATCTGTATAAACCCGCCTCTTAAGTTTCAAAACCTTTGGAGTAGGCTTTTAGTCCGAAGAAAGAGCGCTCAAGCGCAACAACGAACTTACTGATTTCGGCTTTGAGTCATTATAAACTGCATTAACCCTGGAAACAACCGATACGCTTCTGTCGCGATAGAAGTTAACCCAACAACGGTATCGGATTGTTTTTTATGAACGGCTTCCCAAATGGCTTTTGCAATGTCTTCCGGTTGACTAACAAAAGATGATTTTAACACCGTTTCCATTTGTTGGCGACGGTTCTCAACTTCGCTGTTATTTTCTCCACGAAATTGCGCTCTTTCCATGAAGTTACTGTTAATAATACCGGGATGAACAGCACCAACGTTAATCCCTTTGGGGGCGAGTTCTAACCGTAGGGTTTCTGTTAGTCCTGTTACTGCATATTTACTCGCACAATAAGCCGTCATATCGGGTAAGGGTATTTTCCCTCCAAAGGAACCCACGTTAATAATCGTTCCTTTTTCACGTTCAAGAAAATGCGGTAAAATGGCGTTAATTGTGTATACATAACCCCAGAAGTTTGTATTCATAATTTGATGCCAATCTTCTAAGGTTGTTTTTGCCATTGAACCGGTTAAACAAATTCCAGCATTATTTACCAAGACATCAATATTTCCGTAAGTTTCTAAGGCTTTGTTGACTAACTCTTGAACCTGTTTAGCATCACCCACATCCGTCGGAATTGCTAACACTGAACCGCCCAAACTTCGCACTTCGTTTGCTGTTGCTTCTAAACGCTCTAAATTGCGGGCTGCTAATACTACATTATAGCCTTTTTGAGCAAAGAGTAAAGCGGTTGCTTTTCCACTCCCTTGAGAAGCGCCAGTAATTAAAACCGTAGAAACCATAATAATTTTCAAACGATAAGATGTATGATCACAAACCCAGTGGGCGATAAAGTTACCGGGTTTCTAGAACTATTATGATAGATGATTGATTTTTCTGCAACAATTGAGAAGTTAACTGTAAGGAGGGCGGGTTTATATCGGTTATTGATGGGAAAGATAAATTTGTTCAGAACCCGCCCCTACGGTTTTCTTGATCATCGATATTTATGCAACAATTGAGAAGGTTTTTTCTGTTCCCTAATTTGATGATGCAACAATCAAATTCAACTTCTCCCTGGCTAATTGGGTTAATTGTATTTATTGGAGTGATTGCGGTTTCAACGGGTGCAATATTAGTCCGTTTAGCAACAACAACCGCCGCAGTGAATACAGTCGGATTTAGTTTAGTGATGTCTGCTTCTCGTTTAACGTTTGCGGCGTTATTGTTAGTTCCAACCTGGCATAAAATAACTTGGAATTCCCTACAACCCGGAGCGTTATTTTATGCAATAATAGCCGGAATTTGTCTCGCTTTTCATTTTGCTACTTGGATCACCTCTTTATCTTATACCTCAATCGCCGCTTCGACTACGTTAGTCACGACAAGCCCCGTTTGGGTAGCAATATTATCGGCAATTGGGTTAAAAGAAAAACCCTCAAAATTAACAATATTGGGAATCTTCATCGCTTTAAGCGGGGGGATAATAATTGCAATCGGCGATCGCAATACAACAGCCGTCAGTCAAAATCCCCTATTAGGAAACAGTTTAGCCTTAATTGGTGCTTGGGCAATTAGTTTTTATCTAATTTTCGGACGAATTGCCCAAAAACGCGGCTTTCAAATAGGCGGTTATATTGCAGTGGCTTATACCGTCGCCGCAGTGATATTACTCCCCCTACCCTTTTTCTTCGGAACCCAATATAGCGGCTATCCGAACTTAGTGTATGTTTACCTAATCTTAATGGCAATTTTACCGCAACTCGTCGGACATACCAGCTTTAACTGGGCAGTGACTCGCACCTCGCCGACTTTAGTCATGTTAGCGATATTATTTGAACCTGTGGGGGCAAGTGGTTTAGGATATGTCTTTTTTCGGGAAATTCCTTCTTTAACGGTTGTCGGAGGTGCTATTGTAATTTTAATCGGGGTAGCGATCGCTGTATTCGGTGCAAAATCGAATAGGGTTTAATCCCCAAATAACGCTAAACTTCAAAATGGCAGCAATTAACAAACTCTTCGAGACTCCGAACTTTTACCTAGAGGATTGGCAGATGTCACCCAAATCTATAAGCTTTAACTAAAGTTGATTGCTGCATTGATAAATTAACACTGACTCACTCTATAAAGTATTACCGATGACTGCGACTCAAATTCCTTCTCCGATCAACCTGGGCGGCTACAAACCCCTATCACTCGATCCCGCCAATTCTACCCTAACCGACGAACAACGGGAAACCCTGAAAGCGAATATTCAATTTTGTCGAGATTTAATTGTTTTCTTCACAGCAACCGGGGCGGCTAGAGGCGTAGGCGGTCACACAGGCGGCCCTTATGATACAGTACCGGAAGTGATGATCCTCGATGCTTTCTTCCGAGGTCAACCCGACAAATTTGTACCGATTTTCTTTGATGAAGCCGGACACCGAGTGGCGACTCAATACCTGATGGCGGCGCTAGCGGGTGAACTTCCTGCCGAAAAACTGTTACATTACCGTGAAGCCCATTCTACCCTACCCGGACACCCGGAACTCGGACTCACACCTGGGGTAAAATTTAGTTCCGGTCGTTTGGGTCATATGTGGCCCTATGTTAACGGTGTGGCCTTGGCAAACTCCGGTAAAACCGTTTTCTGTTTGGGTTCAGACGGTTCCCAACAAGAAGGAGACGACGCCGAAGCCGCCCGTTTAGCCGTGTCTCAGAATCTTAACGTTAAACTGATCATTGATGATAACGATGTCACTATCGCCGGACATCCTTCTGACTATATGCCCGGTTACACCGTTTCCCAAACCTTAGCAGGTCACGGCCTGAAAATCTTAGAAGGAGACGGCGAAGATATTGATGATCTCTATCGTCGCATCTGCGAAGCCGTGAATACTGACGGCCCAGTTGCCGTTGTCAATAAACGCCCCATGTGTGTGGGAATAGAAGGCTTAGAAGGGTCTGAACATGGTCACGACGTTATTTCCTTCGATCTTGCGATCAAATACCTAGAAACACGCGGTAAAACGGCTGAGGTTGAATATCTCAAGAATATTGAGAAGCCGAAACAAACCTATACCTTCCTGGGTTCGAGTGATAAACAAGGGTCGAACCGCAATGTATTCGGGGATGCAGTGGTTTCCGTTTTGCAGGGAATGAGCGATACTGAACGCAAAGAAAAAGTAATCTGTATTGACAGTGACTTAGAAGGATCTTGTGGGTTAAAAGCGATCGGTCAAGCGTTCCCTGATATTTATGTTAAAGCGGGAATTATGGAACGAGGCAACCTCTCCGCCGCCGCAGGGTTTGGGATGGAAAAAGGCAAACAAGGAATTTTCGCCACCTTCAGCGCCTTTTTAGAAATGTGTATTTCTGAAATTACAATGGCGCGGTTGAATTATTCTAATTTGTTGTGTCATTTTTCTCACTCCGGTATTGATGACATGGCCGATAATACTTGTCACTTTGGTTTGAACAATATGTTCGCCGATAATGGCTTGGATGATGGCTATGAAACCCGGTTATATTTCCCCGCAGATGCCAACCAAATGAAGGCTTGTGTGGAAGCAGTCTTTTTTGATCCGGGGTTGCGGTTTATTTTCTCCACTCGTTCAAAAGTGCCTTATATTTTGAATAGCGAGGGCGGGAATTTCTTCGGCGACGGATACAAATTTGTTCCCGGAAAAGATGAAGTCATCCGCGAAGGAACAGCCGGATATATTATTAGTTTTGGGGCGGCGTTGTATCGTTCTCTCGATGCGGTTGAACGTCTCAAACAAGAAGGAATTGATGTCGGTTTAATTAATAAGGCGACATTGAATGTTGTCGATGAAGACATGATCGCCAAAGTTGGTCAGTCTCCAATGGTTATCGTATCAGAAGCGTTTAACCGTCGCACAGGACTCGGTAGCCGTTTCGGAACCTGGTTACTCGAACGGGGTTTTGCACCCAAATTCGCCAGTTTAGCCACCCATCACGAAGGCTGTGGCGGGTTGTGGGAACAGTTCCCCCATCAAGGAATTGACCCCGATGGCATTATGAACAAGGTTAAACAGTTACTCGGTTAAAACCTCAAAAACCCGGTTTCTCAAGAGTTACCGGGTTTTTCTTCAAAGTAGGGAATAAGGAACAGTAGAGATAATATTGAATACAAACTTTGTGTCTTTGTTTCTTTGTGTTTTTTCCCCTTAAAATCGGGTATAATTAGTCATCATCACTAAAATTAAGACTCACCATTTCGTTAGAATTTCCCCGACGACAAAACACAACATTGTTGCTAGAACGATCTTCTTTTAAACAAGAAACTTGCTGTTCAAAGGCTTTGAGGTTATTCTGATAACGACCCGGATCAATTCCAAGTTTTTGTCTAAATTCTCCCCAAGTGACATCCACAACCGCTTCACCCCCGCAGATCATTTCTACTTCCCCTCTTTCGATATCCACATCGCCGAGATCGACTTCTGCTTCTGCATCTTCTATTTCTAAAATGCGACAGGCTTCGAGTTTATTATCTCCACAGGCGACGAGGCTGGTAGCAAGTGCGATCGCCAGGGTAAAAATTCCGATTGATTTGATAGACTTTAACACGGTAGTCTAGGTTTAATTTTACTCGATATGATTAACTACATCAATCTTCGAGTAATCTTCGGAAAGTTTCAAAAAGTTAAGCGATTCTCCTATTGAGAGGCTACGCGATCGCAAACCCAGTATGGGGACGCACATCCGGGAGGTGAAACCCCAAGACAATGCGATCTTTCGGAATTCCAGCTTCCATTAATTCGGGTGTCACTCCATCTTCTGTATCATCCCGTTGAACCCAGATTTTACCCTCAATAATATCTAAGTGAACCATACAACTATGGATTCGTTTGACTCCATCCCATCCCAAACTAATGATCAAATAACTATCTGTTTCGGAGTCAACAACTAACTTATATTGTACCTCATCAGTTGTATAAAATTTTGCATTAGCCGCTAAAACTTGTTTAATAATTTGTCGATCAGGGTTTAAGGTATCCATCGGACAATTACCTCTTGTTTGGGTTCAAAAATTAATAAATTTAGGTTCTCCGTTTCTATTAAAAGCTGACCTATCGGTTCTTCAGAAGAACAGCACGATACATCACAAACTGTCCGACTGCATTTCGCAAATCTTCAATATCAGAATAACCCATAAAGCTTTTAATTTCAACTGCTATTTTTCGGTCTTCTAATTCGGCTGCGAGTAGCTGTTTTGCACCCAAGTCTACATACATATCCTTAGTTCCCCACCTCAGATGTAAGGGCTCGTGAGTTATCGTCCAATTCTCTTTAATGAGTGCAGTTTTAACCGCATTATGATAGAGATCTAAGGCTGGCATAATTATCAACAGCAGCAATTGATATGAACTATTATACCTAATTTAGTCGATTTTTAAAATTCCTATTTTTTTGATTTGGCTAGAATAATATTCTGAAAGTAAACGTTCATAAGGCTAAATTTACGCTCAGAGTTTTCACGGTAATTCAATTATTATATCCACCACAATCAAAATATACAGTCCTTTTTAACTCACCATAAAAAGTCTGTTTTTTTCCAAAATTTACCTTTACTTTCGGAAATTGCCTAGCAAAAAGCTGTTGTTATCAATACTGAGTTAAAGCTTAGAAAGATGAACGTTAAAGAAATGATTCAAAAAGCCATTCGTGAGGAACTTGCAGGAACTCGTGAGAAATGGGTAAGATTTTCAAGACTAGCAGTAATATTAAGGGGTAATGGAATTTATATCAAAGCAGAATATTTTCACAAAAATCCTGATTTTCTGGTCTACCGAACCGAAAATATTAATGTTTTTTATGTTTCACTTCCTGAACGTTTCCCTTTTTCTCAAAATCCGAAAAAACATCCTCCAATCAAAAAAAGAACATCTCGATCTAAAAAAGTAATTTCTACATCACTTCATAAACTTTCTGTAGAAGATGCAACCTCAATTGATATCAATTCGCCAGACAGTTTTGAACAAGCTTTACGGAAGATTCTGATCTCTTTAACCGGAAATCAGCCAGATTATTTTATTCAGCTTGAAGTCTTGAGTCATCAATTTTATGAAATTTATCATCAACCGATTCGACAAGTGATGAAAAAATTTTATCCCAATAAAAAACTGAAGAATATATTAGCAGAAAGTCCTTTATTCCTCCTTCGAGAATCACCTGAAAAACCCAATAAGTGGGAAGTTGCAGTCAATGACTCCTGAAATACAGGTTGGAGTTAGTAAAACTAAAAATTTCCCCTATCCCACCCTCACCAAAAAAACAGATCAGTACGCGGTTGTAACATTTAACATTACCCAATACACAGGTAACAATACTGGGCGTAAATTGTACTTGGGAATCGAACCCTTTGACACTGCCCCGGTATCACCAATAATCACCTGAATAGGGTGAGAAATTCCAACTTTCCCAGTTGGCGGGTTGTACTCGCTTCTGCTGTTTTGGCTACCAACTATTTTTAAGCTTCTACTAACTCCGTTTGCCAGTTCATCGCTTGAATTTGTGAATCTAACTGTCGATATTCTCGCGCTAAGTTATCAATTTTTCGTTGTATTTCGGCAATATCAACGGTACTAATAAACCGCACTTCTGAACGAGAATAGCGATCTTGACGAATCGATGCAGTTTGAATTAGACTGTTGTAGGTGTTCCACATTTGTTGTAAAACATCCCGTTCCGCTAACGCATCAGCCAGAGTTTTGCCTTGAAATTCTGTGATAGAATTCGTGCGGTTAATACGCTGAATTAAACTCGTCAGTTCAGTTGAAATTGCATCCAACTCTACCATCAATTCTTGAGGATTTTCTGGCGGTTGTTCTCCTTCTTGGACTTTGGCACTTCTAACTAATCGTTGTTGCAATTGTGCGATGCGTTTCTGACAGTCTGCGCGTGAAATTAAAGCTTCTGCTAACTTCACAGTTATCACCTCCTTTATTAAAGTTATAAACGAAATAATTTAGTATGTTCCTAGTTTTGAATTAAAGTTACTTTTCCGATCAGGAACCCAACGACTACCACCATCACCTTCTGTTGGTGGCTTGCGGTTAGAAGGATGAAAATCAAACTCCACTGCTTCTTCTATTGCATTCTCTGGCGTGAAATTGGAATAACGATACAGTGATGAAGCCAAGTTTAATCCCATCGATGCGACAACAAAAGTCGTCGTTAATGTGACGAAGTGATAGACTCTTTTTTCTAATGTGATAGCCATTTTAATCACTCCTCTAGAAATATATATTATCTGTCCGGGCTACTGTAGAGTGTGTGATTAAACCCGGTAACAGTTGAAAGAGGAGTTGGCGATCTTTTAACAACAAAAAGGTCAAAGATCTAACTTTAAACTGCTTCCCAGGGAATCATCACATCTTGACTCAGTTGAGGATTAAACCCATCCAAACTGACAGGTTTTTCATTCCCTTTTAATGATTTCGCTACCCGTTTTTGAGTATCGCCCAAACGTCCTTCACATTTAATTTGAAGCATAATTTCACCTCGCTTTTCTTTAGCGTTATCAATATACTACACAAGTATTACAAGGCTGTCAAGTGGGTTTTCTGAAATTTTTGAGTGGTTTGTTGTCTCCAGTCGCTCAAAAGCCTTCACAGTAAGTGTTTCAGTAAATTATTTTTATCCAATTTTCAGGGAGGTTAAAGCAAACAACAGGGCGCAAGCCTTGCGCCCCTACAAAGTTGTATGATCAATCCTAGAATTTCACGTTATCGTAGAGGATGTTTAGCTTTATTTAAAGCCGCCTCATAGATTTTTTGATTGCTTTGAACCGACTTCATCAAATCAACAACAGGATGAGGATAATTCACGCCTAATTGTACACCAAATCGCTTTTGTTCAACCGGAAGTAACGTCCAGGGTTCGTGAACTTTTGATGCAGGTAAAGCTACTAATTCCGGCAACCAATGCTTCACATAATCCCCATTAGGGTCATAATCTTTCGCCTGTTTGGGAATATTAAAATACCGAAAACCTCGCGCATCATTTCCCACCCCTGCGGTATAGTTCCAATTTCCCCAATTACTACAAACATCATAATCAATTAACACCGACTCAAACCATTCCGCCCCCATTTTCCAGTTAATTCCTAAATTTTTAGTCAGAAAACTCGCCACATTTTGTCGTCCTCGGTTCGACATAAAACCCGTTGCTGCAAGTTCCCGCATATTCGCATCAACCAAGGGAAAACCTGTGGTTCCAGTCTGCCAACGTTCAAAGCGTTCCCAGTCTTTTTTCCAGGGAATAGGAACCCCTTGTAAACCCGATAAACGGAAAATTTGATTGCCATGTTTCAGACAAATAAACCGAAAATAATCCCGCCATAGCAACTCAAAAACTAACCAATAAGTCGAGTCATTTTTCACCCGATGTTCTTCATAATCTTGCACCTGATCATAAATAAACCTCGGCGATAAACACCCCATTGCTAACCAAGGAGAAAATTTAGAAGAATAATTCCCCCCTAACATTCCATTTCGGGTTTCTTTATAGTCTTTTAAACAATCTTCTTCCCAAATATAATTCTTTAACCGGGTTATTCCGGCTGTTTCTCCCCCTTGAAACTTTAAAACCGCCCGTTCATCAAACCTTGGTGTTTCCAAGCCCAAAACTTGCAATGTTGGTAACTCTCCAATATCAACTTTCGGTAAACTCGGTAAACGCTTAGGCGTGGTAAATGAAGCGTAAATTGTGCCGTTTTTCTCAACTTTTTTTCTAAATTGAGTAAAAACTTCAGGAATTCTGCTGATAGGAAAGGGTAAATCATCCAAATCATAAAGCGTCGCCCCCCAACAAGATTTTAACGCCACGCCTAAAGGTTTTAAGGCTTGTTCTAAAGCAGCTTCAACCGCTAATTCTTCTGAGGTGACTTCCCGATAATAGTAAACCGCATCAATTTTGAATTGTTTAACCAGTTCAGAAATAACGGTTTCTGGGAAATCAGAACGAACAATTAAATCACTCCCTAATTGTTGCAGAGATTGACGTAAATCTGTTATACTTTCTATTAAAAATTGAGCGCGAAATGCACCCGTTTTAGGAAAACCAAACGAGGTTTTACCAAATTGTCGAGGATCAAAGCAGTAAACCGGAATAATCTCTGCTTGGGCTTTTACTGCTAAATGTAGGGGTTCGTGATCATGGACTCGTAAATCGTTACGATACCAGATTAGCACTCGTTTATCACTCATTTTTCGTTAATCTGATTTGTCTTCGTTACAAATTTTAACAAATTTTTACTGTTTAGTTTCTATACCTGGAATAAAAAATCCAAACGAATGCTAACTATAGTATGTAGAACTTTAGTTATCATTTTTCATAAAATAGGTAAGAAATAATTTTTGGCTCCTCAAAGCCGTGAAAGAACCTATATTAGTTCAATTTGGTCAACAAGTTAGAAAAGCTAGGTTGAAACAGGGTTTATCTCAAGAAGAACTAGCTGAGAAAGCAGGAGTACACAGGACATACATTGGTATGATTGAGCGTGCCGAAAAGAATATTACCCTATTAAATATTGAAAAATTAGCGAAAGCTTTAGATATTAGTATTGTTGATTTACTGAGTGATAATAATGAATGATTTGATTAAAAATATAGAAAAATTTTGTCTTAAATATAATATTTTGCCTGAAAGTTTGCCGGACATTCTTCAAGATCCTAAAGTTTTACCGATGATTCGAGGCAAAGCTTTTGAGTTTTCTGCAATTGCCCAATTTGAGAAGTATCTCGATAAAAAATCGTGGAAAATAGTGAAACCGAAAATTAATCCTCAATTTGGTTCGAGCGATCAAGATGTGGTTATTAATCATTTAGAAACCCATATCAATGTTAGAGTAGAGTGCAAGCTAGCAGCAAAAGGTAGATATAGGAAAGTTAAAGCAAACACAGAAAACCAGACTCAATATTTTGAGATTGATGTAAAGTGTATGCGGAGTCGAACTTTAGGACCAGAAAGAGCTAAACAACTTTCTACTAAGGTCAATATTCCAGTTGATGTTATTATGATTCATAACGATCAATATTTACCTAATAGTTTTGATCTTGTTGTAACCTCAATTGCTAATGCTTTTTACGAAACCGATGAAGCAACAGGAAATTTTGAATGGCATCCTAAAGAGAAATCGAAAGAGTTTTTAGAAAAAATTAGTAACAAGAATATTATCGATTTACAAGACGAGTCTAATTTAAAAGATGTAATATTTGATAAAGTATATATCGCCAAGTCTAATGATTTAGCAGCCCTATTCAAGAACAATATCAAATGCACAAGACGAGAATGCAAAAACCCTTATAGTTGTGGATTTATTCCTAACTTTCCTAAAATCGTTTTTGATCTAAATACAGGCAAACCGCTACCTCCTTGGTTGGAAATTCAAGATTGTTTACAAGTTTTACAAACCTTTATAGAAAATTAACAGGGACATTGACTTGCTATTTTTAGCTATAAAGCGGTAATTCTAGCTGTTTATAAGAATGAGTCAAATTGAGTGAAGTTAATCCATAATTTGTGATAAAGATTTCTTTGCCTTTGTAGCGGCTGCCTTTCTTTTTTAATGATTTTAAGGAATTAGTATCTTTGTTTTTTTTCTGATCATCTGTTCTGCCTACTGTATAATTCCATTCTTTTTCATCAATTTGAGATGCCCATTGATAAAGCTCTCGAATTTCAGAAACATTATCATAAGTCAATAAAAATTTGAGTCGCTTGCTATGGAATTTAATAACTTCACATAATCTTAAGTGATCATCTTGAGTAAAGTGGTGAGTATAAAAATTATCTTGACGAGCATTAAAATAAGGAGGATCTATGAATAAAAACCCACCATCTTCAACTTGATTAAAAACTTGTTCAAAATCTAAGTTTGTAATTTTCACATTTTGAAGCTTTTCAGAGGTACGCAAAATATTACGAGGCCAGTTTTCAGGTTTCATACTATATTTATCCCCATATCCCCAATAGCAACTTTCCCGTTTCATAATACCAGAGTATGAGGTTCGATTTAAGTAAAACCATCTAACTGCTTTTTCTAAATCGTTAGTTGGCTGATATACGTTTTTATAATAGGTATGACGTTCTTTTGTGGCTTGTTCTCCTTTTAGTTTTTCAATTAAATCATCAGGTTGATCTCGAATAATCAAATAACAATTAATCAAGTCATCATCAATATCGTTTAACCAATTTTTATTCGCTTTTTCCTTTGCAAAAAATATAGAACCTCCCCCGGCAAAGGGTTCTATGTAGTGGGTATGATCAGGAATATATTCTAAGATTAAATGACGCGCATAAAATTTACCTCCAGGATATCTAAACGGGGAATTAATAGCATGATTCATAAAAAGTTTCTCCAATTCTTTAATAATTAACTTACTTAATAAATTTTAAGTATTTTTGTCGTAATGATAATGATAGTAGGCAGAATCAGTTCTGTCAACTGATACACTGATTCTGAATCCTTCCTTTACTTTTTTCCGTTTTTATCCAGTGATGAACTCACTCCATTTCTCGAACAAAACTAGACAATAGGAGAAATTACCCTGTTAAAAACCTTCAGAAATTGGGTAAAAAAACAGCTAAAAAACAGTTAACAAATTGGGGTTTTTCCCGGTTTAACCGCATGAAAAGATTCACTCCCCGAATGCGGCCAACCGCGACGATAAGACGCCTCTCCAGGCTGTCCCCAACCCAATTGTAATAAAACCTCTAAAAAATTCGACTTTTCCCATTTGAAAATACAAGCCCATTCCGTGCGTTGAGCGATCGCATCGATTTCCGCCGGATGAACTCGCCGATAATCTTTCCCCGCATTCAAACTCAAATATAAATCCATATCTACCGTCACCTCATACCAAAACTCAAGCAGTTGAGACTTCGCCGCTTTTAAAATTTCCATATCTTGAGGTAACGCCATCAACTGATCATCAACTCTCGGATAACAAAGCGTTTTTCCCTTCAACGTAATTTCTCGCCAAACAATCCCCGAAACTTGGTAATCCATCTGATATTGATGAACAGCCGCTTTAAAATCTTGATAAGCGGTAAACTTTTGAATGGCATCCGGCTTTAGAAAATAATCAACCACTGGGTTTCCCACCGCCGGAGTCGCAGACAAATTGAGACGCTCTCCATCTAAACACGCTTTGCGCTCACAATTCAAGATTTCAATCAGTTCATCGGTACTGTAGACTTTGGACATCTTTTGGCGTCCTTTACTCCTCAACAAATCCGTTGACTCGATTGTAGATTTTAGATTCAAAAATGGGAAGGGATAGCCAGTTTACAGTGACCAGTTTACAGTGACCAGTGACCAGTTACCAGGGAACAGTGAACAGTTAGAAGTTAGCAGTTAGCAGTTAGCAGTTAAAGACTTCCCCTCTAGCAAGATTGCCTTTTGCATGAGAGCAAGATTGCCTTTCCCCTGGTCACTGATAACTGTAAACTGTAAACTTGTCTTCACTGGTCACTGTAAACTGGTCACTGTAAACTGGTCACTGGTCACTGATAACTGATAACTGATCACTGAATTAAGCCGACTCACTCGCTACCAATTGATTTTCTTGACGTAGATAAGCTTGAATAAAATCATCCAACTCGCCATTCATCACATCATCAATTGCCGTCGTTTCCACTGTGGTTCGCAAATCTTTAACCATCTGATAAGGATGAAAAACATAGTTGCGAATTTGGTTTCCCCAAGCCGCATCCACTAAATCTCCGCGAATTTCTGCAATTTCTTTCGCCCGTTGTTCTTGAGCAATAATCAACAACTTCGCCTTCAACAACGCTAACGCCTTTTCTTTGTTTTGCAACTGCGATCGCTCTTGAGTACAACGCACCGCAATACCCGTCGGAAGATGAACCACCCGCACCGCCGTTTCCACCTTGTTAACGTTTTGGCCGCCTTTTCCACCTGCCCGAGACGTTGTGATCTCCAAATCTTTTTCAGGAATGTCTAACTGCACGCCTTGATCAAGCATCGGCATCACCTCCACGCCTGCAAAACTGGTTTGTCGCTTGCCATTAGCGTTAAACGGAGAAATTCGGACTAAGCGATGAGTCCCCTTCTCACACTTGAGATAACCATAGGCATAACGGCCTTCAATTTCCAGCGTTGCCGACTTAATTCCGGCTTCATCCCCCTCCGAGAATTCCGCCATATGTACTTTATAACCGTGAGCTTCTCCCCAACGAGTGTACATCCGCAGCAGCATCTCCGCCCAATCTTGAGCATCGGTTCCACCCGCCCCGGCATTAATCGTCAGAACCGCTCCATTTTGGTCGTAGAGGCCTGATAAAAGCTGTTGGAGTTCCCAACTATCTAAATCTTGATTGAGATGGGTTACATTCGATTCTGCCTCGGCTAATAGCGTCTCATCGCTTTCCAACTCCAGCAACTCCAAAATGGCACCTGTATCTTCTATCGTTTTGTGCCATTGTTGATATTGTTGCAAAATAGATTTAAGGTCGTTAAGTTCTTGGAGTGTTTTTTGAGCCGTGCTTTGATCCTCCCAGAACTCCGGTTGGGCGGCAATTTGTTCTAAATCTTCGATCCGGGCGTTGAGTGCGGGTAGGTCAAAGATAGTCCTGGGTTTTACCCAGGCGCTCAGACAACATTTCGAGTTCGCGCTTAATTTCTAATACTTCCATAGGGCGTTCGACTGACAACCTTTCTTTACAAAAGTTACACTGTAGATTTTAGCGGTAATTTATCGCTGCGTGTCTGCAATTTTCACTCCTCTAAGTATGTCTCGTCAAATTTTTGCTACAGGTCGCCCACGCAACCAGACTCATGCTCGTGATCAATGGATTGATTATTTGTGGATATTTGGACTGTTAACAGCAGCCCTATTATTATTTGGACTCAATCTCGGCGGTGTTGCGTTGCGAGACTGGGATGAAGGAATTGTCGCCCAAGTCGCCCGTGAAATTGCCCAAGGGGATCTCAATTGGCTTTATCCCACCTTACATGGAGATCCCTATTTCAATAAACCCCCGCTTGTTCATAATTTAATCGCTTTAGCTTACCAGTTCGCGGGAACTCACGAATGGACAGCCCGTTTCCCTTCTGCAATATTAACGGCAGCTTCTGTTCCCCTTCTCTACCGTTTGGGTTTAGAACTGTTTCGTCAACGAACGCCTGCGGTTTTTTCAGCTTTAGTCTATCTCACCTTGCTTCCGGTTGTCCGACAGGGACGGTTAGCCATGTTAGATGGAACGGTGCTATTTTTATTGATTTTAATGCTAGCTTGCGTGTTGCGATCGCGTCGAGATTTGCGTTACGCTCTCGGATCAGGATTGGCTTTCGGACTGTTATGTTTAACCAAAGGAATTTTACTAGGATTCTTGCTCGGTGCGATCGCCTTTTTCTTTGTATTATGGGATACGCCCCGACTGCTTCAGTGTAAATATCTTTGGATCGGGTTACTCTTGGGTTTAGTTCCCGTCACGCTTTGGTATACTGCCCAATGGCAACATTACGGTCAATCCTTTTTTCAAATTAATCTCAAAGATCAATCTTGGGAACGAATATGGCAGTCAGTTGAAAATCATCAAGCCGCCCCTTGGTATTATCTTTTAGAAATTTTAAAATACGCTTTTCCTTGGCACCTGTTTTGGATACCCGGACTGATTTTTACCTGGAAAAATCGCAATTTTAGCTGGGCAAAATTAATCTTAGTTTGGACAGGGATTTATTTCGTTTCGATTTCTCTGATGACCACCAAACTTCCCTGGTATATTTTACCCCTGTATCCCGCTTTTGCTTTAGCAGTGGGTGCTTATTTTGCCCAAGTCTGGCGAGAAGGCGATCAAGAAACCGGACAATGGCAAGGAAACCTTCATCAACTCGAAGATTTACCTTCTCCTTTACCCCATCAATTTACCCCGATTTTTGCCCTGCTTGCGGTTGTCGCCTGGTTAGGTTGTCTGTATTTTGGCCAGATCATTCCGGGTTTTAAAGTGGCGGAAAATGAGATGGATATACAGCTAACTTTCGCCGCATTATCAATCACTTTTGCCCTAACAACATTGCTGCTTCATCGCAAAGATAGACAATTTTTAATCATTTTGTTTTGGGGAATGTATGTTTCATTAATCCTGTTTGTGAGTTCTAATAATTGGGTTTGGGAACTCGCAGAAGATTATCCCGTTAAACCCGTCGCCGCTTTAATTCAACAAGGAACTTCTGCCAATCAACCCATTTATACTTCTCATCCCTACTCTCGTCCTTCCTTGAATTTTTATAGCGATCGCAAAATTCGTTCAGTCGAGGATGAGGAATTGAAACAAAAATGGCAAACTCCTAAACCCTATTTTCTACTCGATCGTTCTACCCTAAAACGCCTTAAACTGGATCAAGTTCAATCGATAGGTAGCGCCCAAGACTTAATATTAATCACGAAAAAGCCCCAGAATCCCTGTTGTGATACCCCAGTCAACGAATCGACAATTTAACAAAGGTTTAGCCAAAAATCCTCGCCTAAAGTCAATTCATCAAAATTACCATTGGAGAGTTAATCTAGTCCAATCAATCACCCAATTTAACTCAAAAAAATGCCCGAGTTTTAGACAAATCAAGCCAATTAAATTATCAGGTTCACGATAGCAAAATAACATCTTTTCGAGCTGTATTGCCCAAATAGACGTGTAAAATCTCATCAAAAATTGCAGTCAAAACTTGCTGAACCTTAATCTCAGTCACTCAATGAAAATCAGGAGATTGAGAATCAGATTCTTCTTCCTGTATAGACTCGGACTGCATATCGAGTGTACTTTGTTCAGTATTCAATTGATTAGTAGCAGCAATGGCTAAACTGATAAATAAAATGCCACTGACTAAAACCGCCAGGGGAAAACGTCGAGTCAGCCATAAATCTCGACGAATTCTCGCCCAAGGATGACTCTGACGGCGTAACATCTGCCCAACAGCCCACTTTTGTAGACAGAAAGGATCACGAACAAAATGGCCACTATTGCTAATCACAAAATGAGTATGACAATGGGGACAAGTGAACAGTCCACCAAACACCCCCATTGAGGAGACAATGCTTGTATGATGACAAATCGGACAAGTAACAGAGTATGTATTGAAGGTATCAGCGTTCATAGAATAAATGACTCAAAATGACTCAGGTAGACAAAACTGACGACCCCTTGCAAGCAAAAGTAACAACTCTCGTAGAAGCATCAGCGATGCGGCACAATGTTGCTCTCTATCTCTAGTCTAACTCTCCTGCTATTTCCATCAACCTCGAAAATACGGATTTTTTCGGTAAAAAAGATACAATCAGTCAACATCCCTAAAAAAGAAGCAGATCGAGTCTGACAAAAACCGAATCTTTTCATCACAACTGCTCTTTTTTGTCAACCGACTTAAGACTGTCTTAATTTTCAATCGGTAATTTGTTCATTGTGCCAGGTTTGCAATTCTTTTAATCCGGTCGTGTGAGTGAGATTGTATTGCAGGGGAGTCATAGTAATGTAATTTTGGCGTAAAGCCTGCACATCTGTTGGTAAATCATCATTAATCAAAGTCTTTTGAGGATCTTCGACCTCTTCTAAGACTTCTCCGGCTAACCAATAGTAAGTTTTCCCTCTGGGGTCAACGCGCTTTTCAAAAATATCAATATAGCGACGAATTCCTTGACGAGCGATCATCACACCCAGAATATCTTCTTCAGGCACCGCCGGAATGTTAACATTAAGCAGCATAACCTGAGATAAAGGACATTTTTCCAACTGTTTGAGCAAACGTTCCGCAAAACGAACAGACGCTTGAAACTGACGCGCCGAATAACTCCCCAGACTCAAAGCAATACTGGGAATGCCTTCAATCATCCCTTCCATCGCCGCAGAAACCGTACCCGAGTAGATAACATCCGTTCCCAAATTCGGGCCGTGGTTCACCCCAGCCAGAACAAAATCCGGGCGAGTATCGAGTAACCCAAACAAAGCCAACTTCACACAGTCCGCCGGAGTTCCCGAACAAGCCCAAGCCTTCACCTGGGGATGAAAAACCGATTCCACCTTCTCCGCCCGAATGGGTTGATGAAGCGTCAAACCATGACCTGTAGCCGATCGTTCTTGATCGGGACAAACCACCTTGACCTCGTGGCCGACTTCTGCGAGATGATTAGCAAGGCTACGAATTCCTTGGGCAAAAATGCCGTCATCATTACTGATTAACAGTTTCATGGATGCAATTTCTGATTATCGTGTAGGTGCAGGGCAGAAGATAGTAAGCGTCTTTAGTCTATAGTCTATATTGCGCGATATTCAATCTGCACGGCTAACTTTGCTTTAAACTTCCAAGTTGTATAGTAAACATTCCCGATATGACTACAGAAATTGACGCCCAACTCCAAGAACTGCGCCAAAATGCCCAAAGCGAGATTACCGCTTGCCAAAGCCTCGATCAACTCGAACAGTTACGAATTAACTACTTTGGCAAAAAAGGTCAACTCTCCCAAGTGCTTGGGGCAATGGGAAAACTCGATCCGAGTGAACGTCCCCGTATTGGTGCGATCACAAATGAAGTCAAACAAGCCATCCAAACCGACTTAGACGATAAACGCACTGCCCTACAAGCCGCCCAACTCGAAGCCCGACTGAAAAGCGAAAGCCTCGATGTCACCATGCCGGGAATTTATCGCCCCCAAGGTCAAATACACCCCCTCAACGGCATCATTGATCGCGCCCTCGATATTTTTGTCGGTTTGGGCTATACCGTCGCCACAGGGCCGGATATGGAAAGCGATTATTACAACTTTGCCGCGTTGAATATGCCTGCCGATCATCCGGCCCGAGATATGCAGGATACCTTCTATTTACCGGATGGGAACTTACTGCGAACCCATACTTCTCCGGTACAAATTCGCTACATGGAACAACAAAAACCCCCTTTACGGGTTATAGTACCGGGTCGGGTTTATCGGCGCGATACCGTTGATGCAACTCATGCGGCAGTGTTTCATCAAATCGAACTCCTAGCAGTTGATGAAGGATTGCGCTTTAGCGACCTCAAAGGGACAATTAAAGAGTTCCTGCGTCAGATGTTTGGGGATTTACCGATTCGCTTCCGGGCGAGTTATTTCCCCTTCACCGAACCCTCAGCCGAAGTAGACTTACAATGGCAAGGCAAATGGTTAGAAGTTTTGGGTTGTGGCATGGTTGATCCGAATGTGTTTAAAGCCGTTGGCTATGATTCGGAGAAATATACCGGATTTGCCGCCGGATTTGGGGTCGAACGCTTTGCGATGGTTTTACATCAGCTTGATGATATTCGCCGGGTCTATGCCAGTGATTTACGCTTTTTGCGACAATTTTAATCAATTTTCAAGTGTGTGGGTTGTGTGAGGAGTTGAACGAGAATAAATATGTTGTCTTATGAGTCTCGGTGGATACCCTGGCTGGGTAGTTTGTTAATCGTTGCGATCGCCATACCCTATCGGGCGATCGCCAATGAAAAAGCAGTTCCGTCTAAATTTTCCCCCTCTGAAGGCAGCGCTGAAACGACATCCGATCTGTGTCGTCAGGTGTTTGAACCTCAAGGCTTGGCGGTTCGCGCTCGACCTACTCCTAATTCTCCCCGAGTCGGGGGGGTTCGCCATAAAGATGAAGTCACCCTGGTTCGCAATTATCAAGGCATTCGGGGGCCTGATGGTCGAACTTGGATCGAAATTACCTATCCGATGCGGGGATTTATCTCCAATGGTTATCCGGGAGGACGCAGTAACTTAATGCTATGTTCGGATGATGTGATTTCTCAGCCGCCTCAACAACCTGCTTCTCTATGTCGTCGCATCGATCGCTTCGCTGCACCCAGAGGCGTGGCGGTTCGATCAAAACCCTCTAGTTCGGCGTCTCGTGTGGGAGGAATCGCTTCGGGCCAGGAAGTCTACCTCGTCGAAGGTTATAAACTGATTCGAGATCCGAATAATGAACCTCGCAATTGGGTCGAAATTGCCGAACCGTTAGCAGGTTTTATCTCCGCCAATACCCTAATTATGTGCCGATAATCAACAGTTATCAGTCAACAGTAACCAAGTTTCAGGGAACAGTTGATAGCTAATAACTGTAAACTGAAATAACTGGTTACTGTTCACTGTCTACTTAATGCCAATCCGAATTTCTGAACAAAAAGAAGCTTGGCTAAAACCATTGGTATGCTTGAAAATGCTGGTTCGCAGTCGCAAATTGGGCATCAGATACCATAACCGTTCTTCAACATAAAAGTTATCGGTTTCTGTAATCAAAACTAAAACTTCATCCTCTCCTAAAAAATAACTCCCTTTGAAGGCATGGTCATCATAACCTGGTCTTTTTTGTAAAAATTGACCTTCATGGGGTGAATCAGAGTCAATCAAGGGAACTAACATTGTTGAACCCGTCTGGCTTTGAGAGTCGCCCTCTACAGTTCCCTCCCAAGCCAGTTGTAATCCCCCCCAAGCCATTGTCGGATCAACTTGGTGATGTTCGCACAGTTGAGTAATGCTAGGTTCATTTTGAGGCAAAAGCGTAATCGTCAGGTTGGATTTACCTGCTTGCAATTGTCCAGAGGATAAGTTGTGAATAGTACGTTGAGAAAACCACTTACCCGCAGAAAGTTCAAGGAATTCTGAAATATCCATCAAGCTTGTTTATGTTTCTGGTCTAATTTGACATACTCCCCATTTCTAAAGAAAGGGGATTCTTAGCTATTGCTAATTCTTGGTTCATCAACACCACTTATTAAGTCGGATGTCTCCTGATTAACAGAGGTGGAAGTCTCCCCAAGCGTTTCCTCGAACGAGGCAGTTTCCGAATGCCCTTCGGTACTGTTATACTCAGCCCCTAAAATGCTCATGCCCTTCTTGAAAATATTCAGTGCCGCATTAGTATCCCGACAAATTTCTGTCTGACATTTAGGGCATTTGTGAGTCCGGGTGCTGAGTGATTTCTTCACCCGAAAACCACAGTTAGAACAATCGGCAGAGGTGAAGTTTGGACTAACAGAAATCACCGCTTTATCCCAAATTTTTCCAAAATAGTCTAACCATTGAGTGAATTGATACCAACCTGCATCGGAAATCGACTTAGCTAAATGATGGTTCTTTACCATGTTTTGTATCTTGAGGTCTTCATATACCACAACATCGTGATTATGTCACTACGCACCGAGCCAGTTTTACAGCCCAGTCTTTGCGTTGGCGTTGAACCTTCAAATGTGCTTTTCCAAGTCTAATTCTTGCTTTCTGGTAGTTTTTTGATTGGGGCTTTTTACCCTTAAAAAACTTCCTAGATAGTCGTCTCTGTAGCTTTTTAATTCGCTTTTCAGATGACCTTAAATACTTGGGATAGATGGCTGCATTGTCGTTAGTGTCTTTGTAGAAATAGTTTAAACCCAAGTCTAAACCGACTACTTTTCCGGTATAGTTTCCCGGTTCAGACCGATTAGCATTAAAGCAGAATTGTGCATAATACCCATCGGCTCGTCTGACTACTCTCACTCGATTGATCTTCAATGTAAACAAATCCCTTCTAACATCTGAGTTGCAGAATAAAGAAAATTCACCTGCTTTAAACCCATCTGTGAAATTAATTGATTTACAGTCAGTTGACAGTTTCCAGCCAGTAGTCTTGTACTCAACTGAGCGACAATGTTTCTTGAATTGAGGGTAGCCTTTTATCGACGCTCCCTCACGGCAACGACGATAGAAGCTAGATATTGAATTCCAAGCTCTTTCACCAGAAGCTTGACGTGCCATTGAGTTAAGTTTATTAGCAAAAGGGAATTCTTTCGCCAACTCTTTACAGAGGCGAGAAATGCGAGATTTATCCACATCCCGTTCATCTCGCCATAGTCTAACTGCCTTGTTTCTGATGAATTGAGCAGTTCTTATGGCATCATCAAGTCTTGAGTATTGAGACTTGGAACCGTTTAATAACTTAGCTTCTCGTACAATCATGGTATAATTTTGCCACACAACTCCCCGTATAACAATATCAATTGTTCGCTATCCATCCCCATGCCTAAAGGCTGGGGCTTTCCGCTCAACTTCGGTAAATCTGAGCGGCTAATCTTCTCAGTGTAGCAGTCGGAGGTGATCACAACAGAATTGTTTCAATTTGAAGACCCACAACTGCGATCGCGTCCCGTCGCCTTGGCTCGATACAACGCTTCATCTGCCGCACCAATCAGGATAGGAATTGATAAACTCGTATTGGGGATAACCGTCGCAACCCCCAAACTAAGCGTCACGCAGCCATAAACGGACTCAGCGTGAGAAATACCCAAGGCCCTCACCCGCACTCGAATTTCCTCCGCCACTCGCAGCGCCCCTTCTAAGGGAGTAGCGGGTAAAATCACAGCAAATTCTTCTCCTCCGTAACGAGCGACTAAATCGGCTGGACGTTTGACTCCCGCTTTGATCGCTTGGGCGACTTGGTGCAAACAATGATCTCCGGCTTGATGTCCGTAGGTGTCATTGTAGAGTTTAAAACTATCAATATCACATAAAATTAGCGACAGTTGATCTTGCGATCGCATTAACCTAGTCCATTCTTTTTCTAACACCCGATCAAAACAATGACGGTTCGCAATTTGAGTTAAACTATCACGAGCAGCTAAACGTTCTAATTCTTGATTAGCGGTTTCTAGTTGTTGATAAAGTTCCCCTTGATGAATGGCGATCGCGGCTTGAGCGGATAATTCACTCAAAAGCTTAATTTCATGTTGTTCCCAATGTCTAATATCCCGACAATGATGAGCAATCATCAATCCCCATAATTTATCTTGATAAACAATCGGAACCACCAAATTAGCCTTAACGGCGTAGCGTTCCAGGAGTTCGATATGGCAAGGGTTCAAATCAGCTTCCTTAATATTATCAATGGCTCTAATTCTTCCCTGACGATAATATTTAACATAGCTTTCTCTAAAACAAGGATCATCAATTTCATCCTCTAAGCTAGCTGGATAACCGGGTACAACCGACTCAACTACAACGGTTCCATTCCACTGAGCATCAAAGCGGTACAAAATCACCCGATCTGTTTCCAAAAGCTCTCGTACTTCTTGAGCCGTTGTATTAAGAATATCATTGAGATTGAGAGAATTGCGAATTTTCTGTCCGATTTCCATGACGAGTCTTTCTCGAATGGCTTGCTGTTTAAGTTCTTCTTTCAAATGAGCATATTCAAGAATTTTTTCAGCCAGTGTTTGTTGATCTATGGCTACCGTTTGAGCTAAAGGTTCGGGTGTAGAAACTGGAGTTCCGCTCAAAGGAATAATCGGGCTATTCGTTGTACATAATCTAGAATAAATCGGTGTCAGAGGTTGAGATTTCATCAACAATTTAATGATTCCTTCTGCCGATAAAGGATGACTAATCAGATAACCTTGAGCCTGATTACAACCAATAGATTGCAAAAATTCTAACTGTTGTCGGGTTTCCACTCCCTTCGCTAAAACATTAAATTCCAGAGCATTCCCTAAATTGACAAGAGCCTGTAAAATAGCACCTTGCTTCGGATCACTCATTAAATCTTCGACAAAAGACGAATCTATTTTTAAAGTTTGAATCGGTAAATGTTTGAGATAAATGAGAGAACAATAACCTCGACCAAAATTATCAATTGCAATCTGAATTCCGGCTTGCCGCAATTGCTTGAGTCGAATCATTGATCTTTCAATATCGCCCATAAGAGCAGTTTCTGTAATTTCAAGTTCCAGATATTTAGGTTCCATCTGGGCTTGTTGAAGGGTACTGATCAACACATCAACTAAATCCTCTTGTTGAAACTGATTCACAGAGAGATTGACACTAATTTTTGCAGGGGATAATCCTGTTAGTTGCCAAATGCGTTGTTGAGTGCAAGCCGTTTGTAAAACCCAAGCCCCAATAGCTTTGAGTTCGTTCATGTGTTCGGCGACTGGAAGAAAGTGATGAGGATATATCACCCCAAAGCGAGGATGATACCAACGAATTAAAGCTTCTAAACCGCTTAGTTTTCCTGTTGAGAGTTCGATTTGGGGCTGGTAGTGAATGGCAAACTCCTCTTGTTTTAATGCTTTCTGTAAGTCCATTTCTAGTGTCAGATGAACTGCATTGGTTGTTGCACTCTCAGGTGTATAGAGTTTGTAGGTGTTTTTGCCATATTGTTTGGCTTGATCTAGGGCAATTTCTGCGTGTTTGAGGAGTGTTGCTGCACTTTCTCCGTCGTAGGGTGCCAAAGCCACGCCGATACTGCCGTTGAGGTAAATAGCTTGAGTGTGAATGTACAATGGCTCTCGAAAGATGTCAAGCAAGCTTTGACACAGGGTTATCGTGTCATCGGCATAAGCCACCTGAGAAAAGATTAATGCAAATCCATCCCCATGCCAACGAGCCAGCAGGGTATTATTCAGTTGGAGTTGTTCTAGGCGACTTTGCAAACGAACAGCAACTTCTTGTAAGAAACTATCTCCGACTTGATATCCAAAAGATTCATTAATGGTTTTAAACTGATCTAAGCCTAAAACTGCTACTGCAACCATATTGCCGTTGTGCAGAACATCAATTAATGCTAGTGTTAGTTGTTGTTCTAAGACAATCCGATTGGGGAGTTTGGTGACTCGATCATAGGAGGCTTGATTCTCGATCAGATGAGTCAGTTGGCGTTGCGTAAAGCCAACATAAAGGTGTAGACTCAGCGATTGTCCTAATTTGAGTTCGTTAGGTTGCCAAATGGGAGCTTGTCGCCGTATTTCTCGCCAAGTTTCAAAGGAGCGTCGAGTGATTTGATTGCGTGGATCGGTGTTATGGTAGCCTGCCCACAGGATTTCGATTTCTCGTTGTGTTCTAAACAAGGTGAGATAACCGATTTCTTGCTGACGAGATCCCAGAGGAATGATCAGTAATGAGTGAATGGAAGTATTTGCAAATGCTTCCGTTAGGGGTTGCAAATGGGGATGTTTGGAAAACTCTAGAACTGTAAAAATACAGGGCTTGTTGTTTCCGATGGAATGACTCTCATCAACATTTTTAAACGGTGTGGAATCGGGTTTGGGCTTAATGGGTTGAGTGTTTTGCTGGATCAAATCTTGCCAACTTGAACTGTTTTCGAGTTCGGCTAGGCTCGGTTGTTCGCCACAGGTGTATAATTTGGGGGATTGACCAGTGAGATCCTCTGTGAAATAAACACGTCCTCCATCGCCTTTTAAGATCTTGATGCTTTCTTCAAGAACAGTTTGCCAGGTTTGATGTTCGTCAAGGTTTTCAGCGAAAATTTTGTTGATGCGAGCGATCGCTTTTTCTTGTTGTTGTTGTTGTTCGGCTTGGGCTATCAATGTAGCTTGGGCAATTGCCAGGGAAACTTGTTTACTTAAGAGTTCTACTGTTTGCAGTTCGGGTTCGCTAAAGCGTCGCGGTTCCGCATGATGAATGATCAATAACCCCCACAATTGTTCCCAGTGAAAAATGGGAATAGCCAAGGATGATAAAACTCCCATTCCGACTAAATATTGGAGATGACATTCATCGACTGGAGCATAGCGAATCTCAGTATTTAATCGATTCGGTTCACTTAATTGTGAGTTGGCGGAGTCGAGGATTTTTCGTTTGGCTGAGACATCTATGATAATTCGTTGATGGGCTTTATTGAATTGAGCGCGAGCAACAGAGGGAATATCTTGGGCTGAAAAATGCAAGCCGAGCAGTGAGGGTAATTGTTCTAATTTAACAGATTCAGCAATAACAACACCGCTTCCCTCTATTTGAAATTGATAAATTTTGACTCGATCTACGTTGAGAAAATCACGAGTTTCTTTGACAATTAGATTCAGTTTTTCTTGAAAAGAAAGATGATTGTTTTTCCAGTCTGCTAGTTGGAATAAAAACGGTTTTTGATAATTTTTTTTCTTTTTCATTCTGATGAAATTTAAAATGGGTTGATTAAAACTTACGAATAACAATGGAGTTTATCAATCAAATAGAAGTTTTTATTGGATTTAAAATGGCTCAAGATTTCACACAACTTATACATTGATTGAAAATCAATTGTTGAATTCTATGATTGTCAGTTTTCTCTTATGCTAACTCAATTAGATGTTTGATTCGATGGAGATCCGTATAAATTTGGAATTAACCTGAACGTTGAGTCACAGCAATCTCTGACCCACGTCCCTACCCCAAAAGATGGAGCAGAGGGTACAGATTCAGATAAACTGTGGATTGGTTAAACTCCTATGGAGAACACTGGAAGTGGCAATCGAAATCGGTCAGAAAGTCAAGGTACGCCGCATTAGAGATCGGATGCCTGCAAATGTTGTTAGTAAACTCAAACAAAATCCTTTCGGCATAGTCGAAGGCTACAAAATGGTTGATGGGAGCGGAGTTGGCTTCATGGTCAAACTTGATGGCAACCTATCGACGTGGTTCTTTGAAGATGAACTAGAGGTTGCGCCTTAACTCCCGGTAAGGCTTGGGTACTGGAGTCGGTGGCTATGACAGAGCAAGAACTTACACAAAAACCCGGTTTCTGTACCCGTTTTTTGTTTCTCGTCAGGTGCCTCCCCGACTTCAACCCTCTATCCGGGTGACTGCGGCGAAGGTGTCGAAAACAGTAAAAAACATACGCTAAGATTTCAAAGTGCAGTTAAACCGAAAAGATTTCAGGGATTTTAGCAGTAGGTAAAGAGTAAATGGCTTTAATACTAACCTTTTTGGGTAAAGGTGGAACCGGACGAACCACAATGGCAGTCGCAACCGCTAAACGGTTGGCACAGCAGGGAAAGCGAGTTCTACTTGCAACTCAAGACAACAGTCCAGCCCTTAGCCTGCTTCTAGGCGAAACGGTCGGTTCTCAACCGACTGAAGTCGCACCAAGTCTAAAAGCAACTTATCTCAAAAGTGCTGAATTATTAGAACAAAGTTGGGAAGAACTCAAAACCTTAGAAGCCCAATATGTTCGCACTCCCTTTTTTAAAAATGTTTACGGTCAGGAACTCGGGGTACTGCCCGGAATGGATAGTGCGTTGGCTTTAAATGCTCTTCGACAATACGAGGGCAGTAGAGAATACGACGTGATTATCTATGATGGGGTTGCAAGCCAAGAAACCCTGAGAATGCTGGGAATGCCAGAGGTTTTAAGCTGGTATGTGCGTCGGTTTCGTCAGGTTTTTGTGGAGTCGGACTTTTGGAAAGCTGTTTCTCCTTTTGCTCAACCCGTTAGCAGTGCGGTGTTGAGTGTGGATTTATCGGCAAATAATTTTGATCAACCGACCAATCAGGTTAATAATATTCTAGAAGAGGGAAAAGCAGCCGTTGCTGACCCAAATCGAGTTGTGGCTTATTTGGTGACAACACCTGATCCGATTGCGATCGCGACGGCTCGTTACCTCTGGGGAAGCGCTCAACAAGTCTGTTTAACGGTGGGTGGGGTGATTCTCAATCAAGCCAATTTAACGGATGAAATTACTCAAATCTTTTTAACGGATGAAATTACTCAAGCCTTTGACCCGCTCAAGGTGGATTCTGTACCGCAACTCTCAAGTCAAGACTGGCAACCCTTGATGTCAGCTTTACCGGACTTTAGCCAAGCCAGTTCAGCCCCTCGGTCGATCACCATAGACGTGGCTAAACGACAAGTGAGCCTATTTTTCCCCGGTTTTGATAAAAAACAAATTAAACTCACTCAATACGGCCCTGAAGTCACCATAGAAGCCGGAGACCAGCGCAGAAATATTTTTCTCCCTGACCCCCTACGGGGAAAACCTGTGACCGGAGCCAAGTTTCAAAACAATTACTTGATCATTTCTTTCTAAGGGAATAGGCAATCTTGCAATCTTGCAAAAAGACTTTTAACTGGTCACTGGTCACTGGTCACTGATAACTGGTAACTGGTAACTGGTCACTGATAACTGGTCACTGGTAACTGGTCACTGGTCACTGATAACTGGTCACTGATAACTGGTCACTGGTAACTGGTCACTGGTAACTGGTCACTGATAACTGTAAAAACTCCTCCCAACTTTCACTGATTATGTCTGATACACCAACTTCTGAAGTTCGCGAGAACTCAAACCCAAATCCAGATAGGAGTGCCAAAACTCGGCAACTCTTGGGTATGAAGGGGGCAGCCCCTGGAGAAAAGTCCATCTGGAAAATTCGTCTGCAACTGATGAAGCCGATCACCTGGATTCCTTTAATCTGGGGTGTGGTTTGTGGGGCAGCTTCTTCGGGAAACTATACTTGGACTGTGGAAGATTTTTTGATTGCAGCCGCTTGTATGCTGCTAGCTGGGCCGTTGATGGCTGGCTACACTCAGACTTTGAATGATTTTTATGATCGCGATTTAGATGCGATTAATGAACCCTACAGACCGATTCCTTCGGGCGCGATTTCGATTCCTCAAGTGGTAACGCAAATTTTGATTTTGCTAACCTTGGGGGTGGCTTTGTCCTATGGGTTGGATGTTTGGGCTGAACATGAATTCCCAACGATTACAATTCTATGTTTGGGTGGAGCGTTTTTATCCTACATTTATTCGGCTCCTCCCTTGAAGCTGAAAAAGAATGGTTGGTTAGGAAATTATGCCTTGGGAGCGAGTTATATTGCTTTACCTTGGTGGACGGGTCATGCTTTGTTTGGGGAGTTGAATACGACGATAGTGGTTTTGACCCTGTTCTACAGTTTAGCGGGGCTAGGAATTGCCATCGTTAATGATTTTAAGAGTGTAGAAGGCGATCGCCAACTGGGTTTACAATCGTTGCCTGTGATGTTTGGCGTGGGTGTAGCCGCTTGGATTTGTGTGTTGATGATTGATATCTTTCAGGCGGGTGTGGCGGTTTATCTGATCAGCATCCAGCAAAACCTGTATGCCACTATTGTGCTACTGTTGGTGATTCCTCAGATTACATTTCAGGATATGTATTTCCTACGCAATCCTTTGGAAAATGATGTGAAATATCAAGCCAGCGCCCAACCATTCTTAGTCTTGGGAATGTTAGTTGTAGGTTTGGCACTCGGTCACGCCGCCTAATCTTTTGAATAGACCCAATTTGAAAAGGTTGATTTTCAACCTCATAACAGATATCCTAAGCGGAAATACAGAAAAAGCGATTGACTGAGTATCTGTCTTTCCCTCTTGAGATATCCGTTTCCAACGAATTTTGGGAGCAGACCAGTGATGAAATTGCCTCGGGATACGGACAATCAATTTAAGCCGATGGGCAGCCCGGTTGATTCGGGTGACAAACGAACTGAGTCTAGAGATGCGCCAAAGCAAGTCGTAGGGGCAATTCATGAGCCTCTACAGGGTGGAGTGCAACTTCCGACTCTCTCACAACAGGAGCATTATACTGCCATGATTGCAGAAGGAATGAACTCGCAAAATCCTTCGACTTCGACTTCAGAAAGGTTCGAGTCGGACTCAGACAGGCAAGAAACCGATGCCAGTTCTCCGTTGTTACCCCAAGAATATCCTTTAGAGGAAACTTCTGAACTGGATGAGGACTCTGAGAATGGAGATCTTGAATCTCAAGAGGATCAAGACAATGACTCCAAGGCTACCCGTTGGTATGGTCGTGCTTGGGTTTGGGTCAGGTCGAAAATTCCCACAACCTCAGAAGGTAAAACTCCTTGGTATCGGCGGACGAGTGTTTGGGTGGGGATTGGTGTGGTGACGGTGGGCGGGGGATCTATTGGTTATGGCAGTTGGAAGTTTTATCAGCTTTACCAAAATTTGCCCGAGGTGACTGATCTTTCAACCTACAATCGGGATGAGACTTTAACCATTAAAGCCGCAGATGGCACGATTTTGATGCAGCGTGGCCCCGCAACTCGGGAACAGGTGAAGTTAGAGGAGATTCCCGAGCAGTTGGTAAAAGCGTTTGTCGCAACTGAAGATCGTCGCTTTTACGAACACACAGGGGTTGACTACCAAGGTATTGTTAGGGCTTTTGGCTCGAACTTGTTGGCGGGTGGTGTGGTAGAAGGGGGAAGTACGATCACCCAGCAATTGGCGAGGATGGTTTTTCTCGATCAAGAACACAGTGTTTGGCGGAAGCTGCGGGAGGCTCTACTGGCTCAGAAAATGGAGCGACAGATGAGCAAGGCAGAAATTCTGGAGCGTTATTTGAATTTAGTTTATCTGGGTTCGGGTGCTTATGGGGTGGCAGATGCTGCTCAGGTGTACTTTAGCAAGCCTGTTCAAAGGCTGACGCTCTCAGAAATAGCGACTTTAGCGGGTTTGCCTCCGGCTCCGAGTCAGTATTCTCCTTTGGTTGATGTGGAGGCTGCTAAACAACGCCGTAATGTGGTGTTGCAACGAATGCAAGATGCAGAGTTTCTAACACCAGAACGAGCCGAACAGGTGAAAGAACAAGCCTTAGCGGTTCAGCCGAGTTCGCCAAAACGTTTACAAGTCCGCGCTCCTTATTTTGCCAGCTACATTGAGAAGGAGTTGCCGAAATATATCTCCCCAGAAGCGATCGAGATAGGCGGATTGACGATTGAAACGAGTGTCAATCTCAAGTGGCAGGAAATTGCCCAAAAAGTGGTTAAAGAAGCGGTAGAACTTGATGGGGCTTCTCAAGGCTTTGATCAGGCGGCTTTAGTGGCGATTGATCCTCGCACGGGTGAGGTGAAGGCGTTGGTCGGCGGATCGAGTTATGCTGAAAGTGAATTTAATCGCGCTACTCAAGCTCAACGTCAGCCCGGATCGACGTTTAAAGGCTTGGTTTATGCGACGGCGATCGCCGCCGGATTTTCTCCCTATGATAGCTACCAAGATGAACCTTACCGAGTCGATGGCTATCGACCGATGAATTATGGCAATCGTCACTCGAATAATTGGCGTTCGATGGTTGATGCGCTCAGTAGTTCGGTGAATGTGGTGGCGGTGAAAGTCTTGGTTGATGTGGGTTTTGAACCTGCGATCAAAATGGCGAAGGATATGGGTATTCACTCGAAGTTACTACCGACTTATTCTCTGGCGTTGGGGGCTTATGAGGTGAATTTACTCGAGTTGACGAATGCTTACGGAACTCTGGCGGCTGAGGGGAATCATGTTCCGGTTCATGGCATTCGCCGCGTGATTAACCAAAAGGGTGAAACGATTTATCAAGCAGATTTTAAACCAAAACGAGTTTTAGATAAAGGTAGCGCTGCCATCACGACTTGGATGTTAGAAGGGGTTGTTCAAGGGGGAACGGGAAGTTCGGCTTCTTTGTATGATCGATCAGTGGCTGGAAAAACGGGAACTTCTGAGGAGGCGAGAGATCTGTGGTTCATTGGTTATATTCCTCAGATGGCGACGGGAGTTTGGTTGGGCAATGATGACAACCAACCGACTTGGGGAACCAGTGAAACCGCAGCTTACAACTGGCGCCAGTTTATGAAACAGGTGGTTGAGGATATTCCGGTTGAGGATTTTCCAAAATTACCGGAGTTGGAGGGTCGCAAGGGTAGTATTAAGGCTAAACCCCATCAACCGAACCAGATCCAAACGGGTAGTGCGGCGGTCAAACAAGATGATCCAGATTACCATCGCCACTTCTCAAATAGTCAGAATAATTCTGACTACAACTATAACAATGACTACAACTATAACAATGACTACAACTATAACAATGACTACAACTCCAATTACTACGATGATGGGAGTTCAGGTTATGAGAGCTATTAGAGATTCAGTCATTACCTGTTTTTTCACTGTACGCGCTAAGATTTTAGAAAAGGCAATCCTCGATTTGATTTGATTGATAAGGAGACTTTAAGTTGTCATGGATGAACTAAAGCCAATTTTTGAAGGATTGATCCAACAGCCCATTGCATTTGTCGGTGGGTTTGTCTCTGGTATTCTCAAGTTGAATTTGTCTGATGATCCGGTGAAAACCTGGTTAGAAAAGGAGGGAGCTTCTGTATCGGACACTTCCTCAACGACTTCTGTGAGCAATGGGAATAAGGGGCCGCAATCTATTACGATTGAGTAGAATTTTTTAGAGATATTTTAGCAAGCCTGTGACTTCAAAGCAGGCTTCTTTTCTGCACTATTTTCACAGTTCTAATGGTGCTATGATGCCGAGTTTTTCTTGTAAAATAAATTTTAAGATAGATTGGGTGATTAAGATTAATCCGAGTCTGGCTTGCGATCGCTGTGGGGTTTCGAGTTTGACTTCTCCCCAAATTTGACACTGACTGTAGAAGGCTTGAAAGGCTTGAGAAAGGAGATTAGCCTTGTTTTTCCAGAATCGTTGATCGGATGATGTGCAGCAAGCGTCTAAACTGGTGAGCAGATGCCAGATTAACTGACGTTCATCACGATGACTAAGTTGCAGTTTTCCCTCTGGATCAAGCCAGGGAATAGGACTAGGTTTGACGAATAACCAAAGCAGTGAAGTTGTTTGGGATGTTGCTTGAGTTAAGGTTATGATCCGATCGCGATCGGCTAACCGCAGTAAAGAACAGCAACGAGCATGACTGTATTGTACAGCAAATAATTTTTGATGGTTATTTTCGGGGATAATAACTTTTGAGGAAACCGGGAAACTCGATTCAGCTAAAGGGGTTTGAGTCATTTGTTGTAAACAAGTTGCGACTCGATGATCTGTTAATTGAAATTCTATCATTCCCGACGGAATGACCTGAATGCCAATGTCTCCGCACTTGCTTTTGAGTGAAAAACCGCGCAGCATTTCAGTGGCGATGTCTGTAGGCTGTTGAGCGATCATGGTAGCGAGTTTCAAGGCGATCGCTGATTGATATCGTATCGGCCAAGAGTCTTTAATCGGATGAATGGGAATATCCTGAGGGTCTAGGTGAATTCCTTGACTTTGGATGTGCTGGTGCAGCTTGTTAACCAAAAAACATTGAATTGCTGGGACTTCCATACAATTTATGTGATGATGCCTCAAAAAAGAAACAAGATCCTGACCCCAGATTCCGGAACTCAGACCCAATCGGGTGTAGGTTTGTGTACCCCATCTCTGTGAAAAACCGTCTATAGAATTTAATGGGAAATCCCGCAGATGATGTGTTTTTTGCTACATTAGTACAAGAGACCCGATTGAGATCAGCAATATCTCAAGTGTAGCTTCCTCCCTGTTCTGTTTTGAGTGCCAAGTTTAACCCTCAGCTTGTTCAAGAAGCCCAATCAGCTTCTGAAAATTGTCCTTGAACTCTCCCCCTTATCTTGCTATGCAGTCAACCCCTGTATCGTCTGAAACTACCAATCGACCTTTTTTAACCTGGCAGCGTATTATTGACTGGGCGCAGGAACATTATCGCTGTCGCAACTTTAATAAGGATGAACGAATTCCAGCCCGCCCGGGTTTGCTTTATCTCGTCCAACGAGGATCGGTGCGATTAGTTGGTAGCGCTCAACTGGGAACCTCTGCTCATCAATCTGAGGCTAAAGTCTCTCGTCGCGCTTTAGATGAGGCGTTTCTGGGTTTTGTCGGCGCAGGTCAACCGTTTGAGTTGGTCGCCCAGTCGCCTTTTTCACTACAAGCTTATGCCCATACGGATGATACTAATGTTCTGTGGATGTACTGGGAAGATCTGGATAATTGGCCGCACTTTCGCCGGGAAGTTTTAGATGCGTTCCGATATCAACATCAGCGAAAGTTGTTATGGTTAAGTACCTTGGGTCAGCGTCGAACGATTGACCGACTCTTAGGGTTTTTGACGCTTTTAATTGAAGAATACGGGGAATACTACGTTAGTGAGAGTGAAGAACATTCGTTTCGAGGTTACTGTTTGCCCTGGCCCTTAACTCACTCTCAAATTGGCAGTGCTATTGGTTCAACCCGTGTAACGGTGACGCGGTTGATGGGGAAATTGCGTACTTCTGGGTTAATTTACACCCAAGACGATAATTTAATCTGTTTACCTGCGCCAAGTGAGAAAGAACAGTCAGTTTAGAAGCGATGCTGTCAACCGCTCAAATCATTCAGCTTTCTGGAAGAGAACTTCTAGGACTTCAGGGGTATCTCATGCTGATCAGAAGATTTTATCATTTAACTTGGCAAAGATCTTTTGTCAAGCTTTTGGTTTGATATTGTTCTGCTTTATAAAACTGATATAACGCGGTATAAACCGTGTTAACGTTTATTTCCTCTCTTGCAAAGTTCCTTCTCGAGCGGTTTCCGCCAAGATCGGACTTTGCGCTCTAACACTCAAAGATCAGACTCTCGAATAGATGAAACCTCTCAAAACATCCATTTACTACCCCAGCAACGAAATTGAAAACAGAAAAAGTGCCTGGGAGTCTGGCCGTGTTTCGACCCCAAGCACTTCTTCTACAGACCTCACTCCTCACACTGATACTAATATACACGATAATCTCAGCTTGTCAAGAAATAAGTTCTGAAATCTAAATAGTCGCTGCGGGCTGAGGCTGGAACTGGAACATTGAATAAATCACATTCCGGCGAATGTCAGTCATCATGTCAAGGAACTGTTCGTAGCCTTCGCGTTTATACTCAATCAAAGGGTCTTTTTGCCCGTAGCCGCGTAATCCGACTGATTCGCGTAACGCATCCATCTGTTGGAGGTGTTCGCGCCAAAGGGTGTCTATTTGCTGCAAAATAAAGAACCGTTCAGCTTCTCGCATCAAACCCGATTTGATTTGATTGACTTGGGCTTCTTTAATGTCGTAAGCGTTGCGTAGCTGTTCGTGTAAGAAGGTCTTAATCTCATCAACGTTAAGATCAGCCAGTTGGTCTGCATTCAAGTCTGACAGCAAATAAACGAACTCTTTGACCTTACTGACGACATTTTCCACATCCCACTCTTCAGAAGGCAGATCAGGGTTAATGTAAGCATCAACGATATCATTCATCGTTTGTTCGCCGTACTTAATTACCTGTTCTTTCAAGTCCTGACCTTCCAACACCCGCCGCCGTTCCGCGTAGATAGCCCGACGTTGGTTATTCATCACCTCGTCATACTCAAACACCTGCTTACGGATATCGTAATAGTAGGTTTCCACCTTTTTCTGAGCATTTTCGAGCGATCGCGTAAGTATTCCCGACTCAATGGGCATATCCTCATCAACGCGGAAAGCATCCATCAAACCCGCAACGCGATCACCGCCAAAAATCCGCAGGAGGTTATCCTGCAAACTCAGGAAGAACCGAGTAGAACCCGGATCGCCTTGTCGTCCTGCCCGTCCCCGCAGTTGGTTATCAATACGCCGAGACTCGTGACGTTCAGTTCCGATCACGTGTAACCCCCCGAGTTCAACGACTTCATCGTGTTCACGATCGGTAAAGCTTTCGTATTCTGCAACCAGAGTCTTGTATACTTGCCGCAAGCGTTGAATCACCGGATCTGTGGTCGGCGCTTTTTCTGAGGCAATGGCAAGTTTATCTTCAGCCAACAATTCAGGTAGACTTCGTTCTCCATATTGAGATACGGCAAATTCCACCGCCTCTTTCAATTGTTGCTCAGTGTCTCGAGAGAGTTGAGTCGGAAAAATTTGCGGGGCGACTTTCCAAGATTTGCCTTTTTTGAGATCACCGCCAAAGCCCTGACCACCACTTCCACCGCCTCCAGAAAATACCCGCTTGATTTGCAATTCTCGTTCATCTTCAGGCTTAACAATGCGAGGCATAAAATATTCCCGCATTTTCAGTCGCGCCATGAAGTCAGCATTTCCCCCCAAGATAATATCCGTTCCGCGACCCGCCATGTTAGTGGAAATAGTCACAGCCCCTTTGCGTCCAGCTTGGGCGATAATTTCCGATTCCCGTTCAACGTTTTCCGGTTTAGCGTTGAGGAGATTATAGGGAATACGACGCTCTGCCAGCAAGCGAGAAAGCAACTCCGATTTTTCCACACTGGTGGTACCGACTAATACCGGACGACCAATTTCGTGCATTTTGGCACATTCTTCGGCGATCGCAGACCATTTTCCGCTTTCAGTTTTGTAAACGACATCGGATAAATCAACCCGACCTGTGACTCGGTTTGTCGGTACAATCGTGACTTGTAGGTTATAAATTTTCTCAAATTCAACTTCTTCGGTTTTAGCGGTTCCCGTCATCCCGGATAATTTGGGATAAAGCAGGAAGAAGTTTTGATAGGTAATGGTTGCCAGGGTTTGAGTTTCCGGCTGAATATCAACGCCTTCTTTTGCTTCAATCGCTTGATGCAACCCATCACTCCAACGACGTCCCGGCATCACCCGTCCGGTAAATTCATCAACGATCACCACTTCATCCTCACGGACAATGTAGTTTACATCTTTGATAAAAAGCTCTTTGGCTTTAACCGCGTTAAATACAAAATGCGCCCAAGGATCGTTAGGATCGTATAAATCTTTAACCCCAAGCAGTTCTTCTGCTTTAGCAAAGCCTTCATCTCCTAAAAGAACGTTACGGGCTTTTTCATCCACCTCGTAATGTTCTTCGGGTTGGAGTGTTCTGGCCACTTGAGCGGCGCGAATGTATTTTTGGCTGGGACGTTCGACTTGACCGGAAATAATCAAAGGAGTCCGGGCTTCATCAATCAGAACCGAGTCTACTTCATCAATGATGCAGAAATTAAAAGGACGCTGAACTACATCATCCATCGAGGTTGCCATATTATCGCGGAGATAATCAAAGCCCACCTCGCTGTTGGTTGCATAGGTGATATCGCAGCCATAATTTCTCTGGCGTTCATCTGGACTCATGCCCTGCTGAATTAATCCAACGCTCAACCCCAGAAAGCGATGAACTTGACCCATCCATTCTGCATCTCGTCGAGCGAGATAATCGTTAACGGTAATAATATGAACCCCATGACCGGATAGTGCATTGAGATAGGCGGGTAGGGTAGCGACCAGGGTTTTTCCCTCCCCGGTTTTCATCTCGGCAATTTCGCCTTTATGAAGCATCATCCCACCCAACAGTTGCACGTCGAAATGACGCATTCCCAAGACTCGCAGTGCCGCTTCTCGGGTGACTGCAAAGGCTTGAGGAAGAATTTCGTCTAAGATTTGCTCCCGCTCGTCACGCGATTTTGCTTTTGCTAGAATTTCTCTAAACTCTCCGGTTTTTGCCGTCAATTCCTCATCGGAGAGTGCGTGAATTTCTTCTTCTAAAACATTTATATCCGTTACGATCGGTTGATATTTCTTGAGTTTGCGAGCGTTTGGATCGCCCAGCAGAGCTTTCAGCATGGCAACAACAGGACCTTTACACCGACGAGAACTTATTGCTTATTGTAGCAATCGATGCCTCAAAGCTGGATCTTTAAATGGGTGAACCTTTACAATTGGTCTGTGATAGCGCCCAATTTTAGCTGCTAATCCTCTAATTTTCGAGGGCATGAAAAGAGCTGAGACTGATTCTCTCAAGGTGAATCAGCCCACTCTGAAGTTAAGTTTCGGAAGTTATACTCCGAGGCTGACGGATGACAGATCGAGCAATTATTAACGGAAATCGGTTGAGAAAATTCGACTCGCGGATGAATCGCCTTGAAAAAGCGTGATCGTTCCACCCGGAAGGGGAGTTGTTCTTCTTGGAGGTTGAGGGGACGCGAGAAGGTTTGTAGGTAGTTCCAAATCAGCAGACGGGGTGGATCGACAAGGGGGGGGAGTTGACGTCCGTAGTGTTGGCTATCTTGTAGGATTTGTCTCCAAGTTTGGGAAGGTAAGACTTGAGGCGGTAGGGCGATGTGACAGCCAGAACAGTTTTCCAGGTAGAGTTGTTGTCCGAGTTCAAACCGAGGGGGAAGCTGTTCAATTGTAGCGATTTGATTCGAGGCGATCGCGGTAGGCGGCTGACTTTGTGGCGATAGTTGCGTTGAACTCCAAGCGACCAAGTGACCGAAGAAGGAAAATATTGCGATCGCAAAGATTAGTACCCGCAAGGAACGACTTCTAAGCCTGGGAAAATGGGGTCTAAAATCGGACATAGGCAGTGGTTGAGATCATTTGATCGATAAGATGAACCATGACTAGGTAATTTTCAGCAGCATTCCTTCTCGGGCGACGATTCCTTCGGGGAAAACAGCTTGAACATCGGCTTCTACCTGATCGAGAAAGTCATCACTGTGAGAGGGGTCATGTTGATACATGACGATTTTTTTAACTCCGGCTTTTTTAGCCACTTCTACTCCTACTTCCCAGGTTGAATGTCCCCAGCCAATTTTGGGATATTTAGGGTGGTAGTATTCCTCGTTGGTGTAGGTAGCATCATAGATCAGGAGATCAGCGTCGCGAGCCAGGTGTAAAACGTTATCATCCAATCGATCTGGAAAATGTTCGGTGTCAGTACAGTAGACTACGGTCTGTCCCTGCCAGGTAACGCGATACCCCGTAGCCACGTTCGGGTGATTCAACGGTGCGGTCTCGATCTTGATATCATCGAGTGATACAATGTCTCCGGGAACGATATCATAAAATTTCATCTCCGATTGCATGACGTGCATGGGAACCGGAAAGTTCGGATGAACCATCTGATCGGCGAGTCTTTGTTTGATGGTGCTACCATCGGGAGCAATCGCGCCGTAAATATGAAAGCGATTAATCGGGATAAAAGCAGGCACGAAGAAGGGAAAGCCCTGGATGTGATCCCAGTGGGTATGAGAGAAGAACATATAGGCTTCGAGGGGCATTTCTTTGAGCAAGCTCATACCCAGGACTCGCAGACCTGTCCCCCCATCAAAAATCAGCAGTTTTTTCCCTAAGCGCATTTCCACACAGGAGGTATTGCCACCATAGCGAACGGTCTGACTGCCTGGAGTGGGAACTGTTCCTCTTACTCCCCAAAACTGCACATAAAAATCGGTTGAGGGGTTGGTCTCCATCTGGGCCTGTTCGGAAGGCTGTTGACTCTGAGCAGGTGGATCAGAAACTGACGACATCGTTGTGGTATTCAACCTTAAACGTTGGACTAAAAATGTAAGACATCAAGCCTCATCGAGTGCGCTGATGAGGACTGCTCTATCAAGGATTAGACAACTGCACCGCTGTAAGTAGCGTTATTCAAGACTCTATCTCTTCTAACCAGTCTTATTTTAGCCCCGAACCTCAAGAATTCGGTTTTTTTCATCTACAAAAACCACTTTAGGACTGTGGGTTTTGATTTCTTCGGGAGTCAACTGTCCGTAGGACATAACTATCACCCGATCGCCTGTCATCCCCAAGCGAGCCGCAGCACCGTTGAGTTCTACGGCTCCTGAGCCTGGGGGTGCAGGAATTACATAGGTGATCAGACGCTCCCCATTGGCAAGATTAACAACTTGAACTTGCTCATGGACGACAATACCTGCGGCTTCCAGTAGATTTTGGTCGATACTAATGCTACCAACATACTCTAGATTGGCTGCCGTGAGTTTGCAGTTATGAATTTTTGCCAAGAGGAGCGTTCGGTACATGGTTCTACCTCAAGCGATCACCGCTATTAATGTTCTGCATCGGAGTCCCGGCCTTTTGCATCTCCGGCGGCGATACACTGTTCTACTAAAGGGCTAACATGATCAACATCTTTCCAGCCCAGAATTTCGGTGACTTTTTTTTCTAGATTCTTATACGATCTGAAAAATTCAGCGATTTCATCTAAGCGATGAGGAGCAATATCATTAAGCGACTTCACTTGCTTATAGCGAGGATCTTTGTGAGGAACACAAAGAATTTTTTCGTCGCGATCGCCACCATCTATCATTTCTAACATACCAATGGGTCTAGCTGCGATCACACATCCGGGGAAGGTGGGCTGATCCATTAGCACCATACCATCTAGGGGATCTCCGTCATCGGCTAAAGTATTGGGAACAAAGCCGTAATCATAGGGGTACTGTACGGAGGAAAACAGCACGCGATCAAGGGCGAAGGCTTGCAAGTCTTTGTCATACTCGTACTTATTCTTACTTCCGGCGGGAATTTCGATGAGTACATTAATCAGTCCCGGCTCTGGCTGGGGTGGAATGCGCGATAAGTCCACTGATCGTTCTCCAAGCTATTTTTTTAGGGAGGAGTTGCATCGGCCTGTTGAGCGACCAACAGGTTGTGATTGATCATCCTCCATTTAGCATTCTAGGAGCGATCGCGCTCTCGAGCCAAGCCTGAAATTGATAATCGAGACGATGAGGCTGTTTCTAAAGGCGAAAAACCCTTTTTAAGCTGGGTTTTTCAGGGTTGAGAATTTTTGCTCAACGGAAATTTAGGAGATTTTGCTCGCACTCAGGAGGTTGCCACTAGGGTTGATTCGGGGTAAAACCTTGTATCGGGGGGTCTGGAGGAGTTGGCCAAGTTGTACCCTGACTGGGGGAATAGTGGGCAATGGCTAGCAGGGGTAGGGTTAGGGTTAGGAGTGCAATTACTGTTCCCACAAAATTCGCAAACCAGTCTGTAGAATGACTAGAGGCACTCGGAGGTTGACTATCGGATTCCATACAAAATGTCGTAAGCTTTGGAGCGTATTATGCTAACTATTACCTAGCGATTATAGCATGAAATTACTCAATTGCCTATCCTCCGGGAGATCGATCTTAGAGTTCTCTTGAGCTTGATAGGGGTGATCAAGTTCAGGGGAATTGAATCATTCTACCGATGGCGTAGAGAGGTTTATCTTTTTTAGAAATTAATTTAAACTTGATCAAATTGAAACGTTTTGATGGCATCATCATCGGGTGCCTGTGTGTTTTCTACTGCTATCTGTAATTCCCCTGTTAACGAGAAGTGTGATCAATTTTGCTGTAGATTTCTTGGACAATATCCAGCAGGGTTAAGACTTGTTGCCATTGGGGTAATTGAGGGTTGCTGCTGCTGGCTTGTTCGGCTTTGAGAAGGCTTTGTAATTGGTTGAGTAATTGTTCTGGAGAAGTCGGTGTTTCGTCTAGGTTCAAAGGCGGGTTGGTTGGGGGTTGGGGATCTGAGTCTTCTTCTTCCTCGTCAATGTTTTCGGGCAACTTTTCTTGAAGGTCTTGAGCGGTTTCTGCGAGCATCAATGCTCTTTGAGCGATGTTTTCCGGGGGTTTGGGATATTCGGATAAAGCGATGCGAGACAATTCAAGCAACAGTTGACGAACCTCTTCTAGCCATTGCTTTTGTTCCTGCCAGTTGAGGTGATGATTGAACTTAGCAGTATTTTGTTGAAGGATCTGTGCATTTTGTGCTAGGGGTAGTGCTTCTGTTGATACTCGCTCAGGAAGTCGAGGTAAATCAGAGAGTGAAGCTCGAGCGATTTCGATCAACAGATTGCGAACCTTCTCCAGCCATTCAACATCGGAAAAATGGGAACTCAGTTTAGTCATATCTCAAGCAGGCAGTCTCTCAAATTTTGAAGTTCATCGCCGGGATTTCATAGCGCGAAAATCTTCTAGAATTTTCTAATTCTATACCAATTTTATTCAGTTACACGCTCAAGGCGATCAAAATTGAATCGAAAATTAACATTGTTCTGGATGTCTGCACAGTCGCCATCTCCATAGTCTTTCTACTTTTCTGTCAATTTCCAGACTCCATCCCAGCTTTCATCGGGAGGTGTTGTTGTTTCGTAGAGAATACAACGGTCTACATGAAGTTTAGCGGCCTTATTTTTCGGATCGATTTTCAAAACCTCTAGGAATTCTCGTTTAGCATTTCTAAAGGCTTCTTTGGCATGAGCTGTAAATTCCTTTTTCGCGATATCAATCAGTTTTCTTAACTGAGGCAGTGACATTTCTTGAGCTTCATCTTCTAGCATCTGTTGAGTTTTCCAATCGACGCTGAATTGTTTAAGTTTAGCCGTTAATAATTTTCTCGCATCGCGAGGGGTAATGGCCTTGACTTTTTCTGTGACTTTTAGGCTGGCTTCTTCTATGGGCATTTGCTTGAACAGGGTGAGTTCTAGGCGGTTGACTGTATTTTCGCCGAGAATGCTGGTGAGTGCTTGCAGTGATAAGTCGAAAATCATATCGGCGAGCAGTTTTTTCTCATCGTAGGAGAGCTTTTTAATTTGAGCTTCGGGTAATTCTTCTAACTGCCCTAACAACTCGACAATCTTTTGTTCAGTGAGTTTTTCTCGAGCGGGTTTGAGATAATATTCTCGTCCTTTGTGATAGTGGTCGATGATTTGTTGTTGTGCTTCGGAGAGGGGACGAGCGAGTTTTCCTTCCCGAATTCCGACTAACTCATAAATTTTGACGGGTTGACTTTTTCCTTTAACGGTAATGTAGTCAAGTTCGCGAACAATTAAGCGTTCGGCGTAGGGATGATAAGCATTGTCACTAATAATAATATCAGTGCCATATTGTTTACTGGTTCCTTCTAGACGAGAAGCCAAATTAACGCCATCTCCGATAGAGGTTAATTCCATGCGTTTGCTGGAACCAATGTTACCACTGATCACTTCATCGGAGTGTAGACCCATGCCTATACTAATCGGCATTAACCCATTAGCAACCCGTAGTTCATTAAATTTGGCTAAACGGTAGCGCATTTCAACTGCCGCTTGCATGGCCATCCAGGGATGATCTTCTAGAGGAGCGGGGGAACCGAATACAGCCATTAACGCATCGCCGATGTATTTATCGAGGGTACCTTTGTAGCTGAGTACGGTGTCTACCATCTCTTCAAAATATTCGTTGAGCATCGTCACCACTTCTTCGGCTTGTAGCTTTTCGGTGAGGGTGGTGTAGCTTCTAATATCACTAAAGAGAACCGTGACGTGTTTGCGTTTACCGCCTAAGCCGATATCTCCACTGGCGAGTAATTGTTCGGCGACTTCTGGGGTCATGTAGCGGTAAATGAGATTTTTGACTTCTTTTTCGCCGCTAATATCTTCCATGACAACGAGAACCCCACTCACTTTGTCGGGATCATTAATATCAGACATGGAGTTGATCGACAGGTTGATGCTTTGAGGAGCTTCAGCCGCACCGGATAATAGGGTTTGATCGGGGTAGTATTGTTGTCTATCTTTGGCGTCTTTGGGGTGAAGAGCGTTTTCAAACCATTTGGTAAAATCCCCTTCTTTGAGGTGAATCAGATCAGGGACATAACGACCTTGGGTAACATCAACTGCACTTAAGCCGAGTAAGACTTGAGCGCATTCGTTGGTGGCGATAATTTTGCCATTTTTGTCGGTGGAAATAACTCCGTTGCTCAAACTGCGAAGAATATCGCGCTGCATTTGTTCTTGCTGACGGACGGTTTCAAACAGTTTGGCATTTTGTAGGGCAATTCCGGCTTGGATGTTAAAAGCCCGCATAAAATCCAAATCATTGCGGTTGAAGCTACTTTTCCACTGTTCGGGGGGTTCGGGCCAATTGTCAGGGTCATAGGGGGGATATTCGCCTTGTTTTTTCTTGTTGATCAGTTGGGTGACGCCGATTAATTCGTCATCAGAATTGAATACAGGGGTACACATGAGGCTACAAGTGCGATATCCGGTTTTTTGGTCTGTTTCTTTGGATTTGACGGAACGGGGATCATCGTAGACATCAAAGGGGATCAGCAGGGGTTCTCCGCTTTGGGCGACCATTCCAGCAAATCCGGCGGTGGCGGGAATGCGAATTTCGCTGAGTGTGCCTTCGATGGGAATTTTGGTCCAGAGTTCGCCCTTTTCAGCATCGAGGAGCCAGAGGGTACTGCGGTCGGCGTTCATCAGTTCTTTCGCCTGATCCATGACGTTTTTGAGGGTTTCTTCGAGATCCAGACTACATTTACTGAGGGAGTTGACCGCATTCATTAAGGCGGTGGCGGCGCGTTGTTTTTGAGTGGCGGCGTAGAAGGATTTGGAAGATTGAAGAATCAGGCGAATGGAGGGGGCAAATTCCTTGAACAGTTGCTCGTCTTCGTCGGTAAAGCCGATGGTATCGATTTTGTCCTCGAGGGGAACTTCCGGATCGCTTTCGAGTTTGAGTTTGTTGAGGAGTTGAACAACGGCGACTAATTCTTTTTCTTGGTCGAGGAGGGGCATCGCCACCATGCTGTAGGTACGATAGCCATTTTTGCGGTCAAATTCCTTGGCGGCATTGGAGCGGGGATCGTCGTAAAAATCGTAAGGAATATTAACGACTTCTTTGAGGGTGGCGGCTTCTCCAGCAATTCCGGCACTGCGAGGAATGCGGAGTTCTAGGGGTTTGCCATCTTTTCCTTTGGCAACAATAGACCAAAGTTCTTGTTTGTCATCATCGAGTAACCAGATGGTTGTCCGATCCGCGCTGAGGAGTTCTCCGGTTTTCAGGGTGATCGAACAGAGCATTTCATTGAGGATAGCCTCAAAGCCTTGGGAGTCCAGTAAGTTATCGAGGATCGAAAGGGTTTGATTGACGGTTTTGAGCTTTTCTTCAACGTCTTTGACGACTCCAACAAAGGTGTCTTTGGTCAGAGGAGCTAAAAAGGTGGAAAAGCTGCCGTTATTGTTTGACGGAACAATGGCGCTTCCACTTCCATTCGTTGTAGATTGACCGGAAGGTTTGGGGTCTGGAGTTGTAGATGATGTGACTTCCCGATGAGAATGATAACTTTTTGGGCTATCCGATTCAACAATGACATCAATGGTAGTCGAGACTGTTTGCTCTTTGGGATTGCCTGGAGATGCAGATTTCATAGACCTTTACCAAAAAGACCTTAAGTTTAAAATTATCTTTAAAATGCAGTGAACAGCAGGACTTGGAGAATCAGTCGATCTTTGTGAGTTCTGCTGACTGGCGATATTCCTCAGTTTACGTTGTCGGTAGGTCTGTTGTTAAATTGAAGAAGCTTTAAGCAATTTTGGCATTTAGACCCAGCTCAAAGATGTGTTTATTTCTACCAACTGTTGATTTTAGTTCCAAGAGAATGATTGAATCAGCCTTGAGCGGTGGGAATCGAATTTAGACAACAGACTGAAAAAACTGAGTGTTCAGAGTGTGAAGCCCAGAATACAAGTTAGTTAATAGTATAAAGGGAAAGGTTGACATCGGGAAGGAAATCTTGACCCTCTTTTGAATAGTGACCCGTCACTGGTGACTGAAAAACTGTCCCCTGTTCCCTGTCCCTTATTCCCTGTATAGTCTTTTGAGTATGGAAATCGGGAAACTGATATAATTGAGTAGCTTATTCCTGAGTGCTTCTGACGATCCCATAGGGCCATCGTGAACAACACTCTGGCTTTTGGTGATCACTGCCACCTGGCAGGATCAGCAAGTCTAGGCAATCAAAGCCTTTAGGTTCAAGGGGCTAGCTTGTCTAGCGCAGCAGGATGTCTTTGAAATGCAATTGACAATATACCCTCAGACCCCTTGCGGTTAACGCCGAACGTGTGTCAAGTTAGATTAATCTCCAACTGTAGCGAGTTCCATGCAGACTGAAGCTTTCAGTGAGCTTTTTCCCTTATTTAAAGGGGCAAATCCAGAGACATTAGAATGGCTCCTGTCCGTTGCGGTCAAACACGATTATCCGGACAATCGTGCGGTCGTAATGGAGGATGCCTGGGGAAACGCGGTTTATTTTATCGTCTCCGGATGGGTGAAAGTCCGACGATTGTCGGGGGATAATGTGGTGACATTAGCAATTTTAGGCCGGGGTGACTTTTTTGGAGAAATGGCAATTTTAGATGAATCGCCTCGCTCTAACGATGTGATCGCCCTCTCTCCAGTTCGGTTGATCAGCGTTTCTGCTCAACGATTTATTCAAACCTTGTTCAAAGATCCACAGTTGCACCATCGGATGTTGCAGTTGATGGTACGCCGTCTCCGTCAAACCAATCAACGTTATCAGATCCGTCATCGTCCTCCGGCTGTGAAGTTAGCAAATACTTTAGTGGAACTGGCTGAAAATTATGGTCAACTGACTGAAAAACGGGCGGATATCTTTAATATTCCTTACCAAGATTTAGCAGATGTGACGGATATTAGCTTGCAAGAAACTTGCAAAATTATGGAAAAATTGAACAGTAAAGGTTGGATAGAAATTGATGAAGAAAATCAGACGATGCACTTGATTAACCTCAAACACTTAAATCATCTCGCCAGTCAGTAGTTAGTTTAAACGTGAGACTATTGGAATTTCAAACTGAACTGAAGTCGAGAAATCCATAGGATTTTTAAGCCGTTTTTGAACTGAATTGTCCATCCAGAACTCAAAGTTAAATGACAGAAGCAACTCAATCTCGTCCCCGCCTCCAATCTGAACAAATGCCTACCCTGCAATATTGGGTGGCTATGTCTCAACCCCAATCTCATCTGTTTGAAGTCAGGTTGAGTATCCGGGTAGATCAGGAGTTGAGGAACTTAGCGAAATCTGGGGTTCTTGATTTAAAAATGCCTGTATGGACACCCGGTTCTTATTTGGTTCGAGAATATAGCCGACACCTGCAAGATTTTCAAGTCTATGATCAGCTTGGAGAACGTCGAACTTGGCAAAAAGTTAGTAAAAATCATTGGCAAGTTGATGTTAATAACGTTCGTGAACTGTTGATTGAATATCGCATTTTTGCCAACGAATTATCAGTTCGCACGAATCACTTAGATAAAACGCATGGCTATTTTAATGGTGCGGCTCTTTTTCTGTATATTCCCGGTTGGGAAAACCATTCGATTTGGGTGACAATTGTGCCGCCAGAAAATTGGGAAGTCACAACTATTTTACCCCCAGTTTTAGATCAAGTCAATACCTTTCAAGCGGCTGATTTTGACACACTGGTTGATAGTCCGTTTGAAATTGGCAATCATCAAATTTATGAGTTTAAAGCTTGTGAAAAATCCCATAAACTCGCTATTTGGGGCGAGGGAAATGGAAAAATTGATCGCTTAATTGCTGATTTTCAAAAAATTATCGCAGAAGAGGCTGAACTGTTTGGCGGTTTACCCTATGATCACTATTTGTTTTTATTGCATTTATCGAGTCAAGGTTTTGGCGGCTTAGAACACAAAGATTGTTGTTCGTTGAATTACCCTCGGTTTGGCTTACGCGACACGGAGAAATATAATCGCTTTATTCAGTTAGTGGCTCACGAATTTTTCCACCTGTGGAACGTGAAGCGAATTCGTCCGAAAGCTTTGGAAGTGTTTGATTATGAGCAGGAAAATTATACGGAGTCTCTGTGGTTTTGTGAAGGAACAACCAGTTATTATGATATTGTGATTCCTTGGCGAGCGGGAATTTTTGATGTACAAACCTTTTTTAAGGAACTCTCAAAAGATATTTCTCGCTTACAAATAACACCTGGACGTCAAGTTCAACCCTTGAGTGAATCAAGTTGGGATGCTTGGATTAAACTCTATCGCCGCGATTCTAATAGCGATAATTGTCAGATTTCTTATTATTTAAAAGGGCAAGTCGTCTCATTTTTGCTGGATTTATTGATTCGTGAACGTCATCGCAACCGTCGTTCTTTAGATGATGTGATGCGGCGGATGTGGGAGGAGTTTGGACGCTTAGAAATTGGCTATACTCCCGAACAACTTAAACAGGTGATTGAATCTGTCGCTGAAACGGATTTAACGGACTTTTTTGAGCGATATATTTACGGAACCGAAGAATTACCGTTTAATAAATTTTTAGAACCGTTTGGCTTGCGACTCAAAGCAGAAAAACCGGATAGCACTCCTTTTCTGGGTTTACAAGTGGCTTCCGATAGTGGACGAGAAGTGATCAAATTTGTGGAAGTGGGAAGTCCTGCACAGTTGGCTGGAATTGACACCGAAGATGAATTATTAGCCTTAAATGGGTTCCGGGTGAATGCTCAACAATTAAGCGATCGCCTGAAAGACTATAATCCAGGGGATAGGGTGGAATTAACGATTTTTCATCAAGATCAATTGCAAACTTGTTCTGTGATATTAGCAGAGCCTCGTCCAACGAGTTACAAAATTGCTTCGGTTAAAGATCCCTCTCCGCAAAATCAAAGAAACTTTTCAGGATGGTTAGGATGTCCTTACCACAAGTTGTGAGATGATGTGATATATCGAAGCAAAGCATGGAAATTAAATTTGCTTTTGTGGAGATTATTTGTTCTGTAAAAATCATACAATTATCGCTATGTCAATGCAAGCACCCCCTCCACCCCCCATTACCCCTCGTCAGATGAATTTGCTGCGAGTTGTGACTGCTATGGCTTGGGCTGATGGACATCTGGCTCAAGAAGAAGTGGCTTTGATGCTTGATGAATTCAGTCGTTTGTTTGCGGTAGGAACTGAACAAGAGAAACTTCAACAAGAATTAACAGAATATTTGATGCAAAATATTCCGTTAGAGGAATTAATTCCGAAGTTGAAAACTCAAGAAGAACGGGAATTAGTGTTGCGGTTAGGTTATGAAGTAATTGGAGCGAGCGCTCGGACTCCTGATGAACCGAATATTAATGAGGATGAAGCTGCTGCTTATCAAAAGCTGGTAAAATTGCTCGATTTACCGGAAGATGTCGTCAAGACTATCGAAGCGGAAGTCGAAGCTAAACCGACAAATGATCCGAATGTAGTTGCGAGGATAACGAAGGAGTTGGGAGCGTTTGTTAAGGGTGAGGAACAAGGTTAGGTTAATCTCACTTTGTGAAAGTTCGCCAGGAATGAAAGAAAAAATATCACTCTTTTTCAGGAATTGACATGAAAACTGGCGAACTTTGCTTTAATTTCAGGAAACCTGTAACCAAAAACTGGATGTAACAATTTTACCATCGCGGTTGAATTGTCCCCAAACTTTATAAGTTCCGGGTTGGGGAAATTTTGTCATAAAATGAACTTCATTCGATGGCGTATTTTGCAGTGCGTGAGCATGAATATAATCTGCTTTTGTTAAGGGAGCAGATTGTTTAAAGATGACTAAATGACCTCGTTCACCTAAGTAGGGCTTTAAATCATTAATGGGTTGATTGGTTTTAGTATCTTTTAGGTTAAACTTCAAGGTAACATCTTCACCTGATTTTATCACAGCTTGGGAAGGCGTTAGGCTAACTTCTGTATTTTCTAACGTTTGAATCATATTTTGATCAATTTTAATGGATGAAGAAAGCTGAATTCCAGGAACTTGAGCATTTAAAACGGAAACTTGTTCATTTTCTCCAAGGGGTTTGTAGTCACTGACTAAGCTATAATTTCCGGCTTTAGGAAAGGTGATTTTAGCTTCAAATACACCTTCACCTTGATATTCAGGATGAAGATGATCAAAGACTTCTAAATCATCACTGACAACAATCAGGTGCATTAGTTTTTCTTGAAAAGTCTCAAATTCTGTGATGGGTTTTCCAGTTTTATCTTGAATTGCTATCAAGAAAGTTTGAGGCTGATTAACAATAATTTCAGCAGGTTTTGTCAATTGAGCTTTCGTGACACTCAATGAATCTGAATGCGGTGTCGAATGTTGCTGGTGATGTTGATGATTTGTAGAATCGGAATGTTGAGTAGAATGAGCAGGTTGAGTGTTGTTATTGTCAGAATAATTTTGATGACTTTGATGAGTTTGTTCAGCTTGAGCAGAAGCATTTTTTGAAGGGAAGTTGAGTGAACAACTTTGGAGCAAGCTAAACAGTGATGGAATCGCAAGAGCAGTAATCAAAAAACGATTCATAATGTTAAACACTCTGACTAAACTTTACTGTACTGATAATATTTAAAGTAACATGGCTTTATGAAATCAGAATGAAATTGAGATCATCAGATTACCAGACTTTAGGAAATCCTCAGAGCGTTTTTCCCGAGTCGGAGATTTTTATAACCTCTCCCCCAACCCCTCTCCTACAAAGTGAGGGGAGGAAAATTCTGAATATTATATCAGGATAATATTTGAGGAAAGGGTAGGGTGAGGTTATTAGAGTTCATCGTGTGAAGTTAAACCTTCCATTCACTTTTTCACCGTTTATATCACTTAAGATAGCAACTTTATATTCTCCTTGTTGTTCTCCAGGAAAAAACACTGCATAATGTTTTCCAGCTTCATCATATTCTAAATCTAAGACTTCCTGTTCACCATTCGGGAATTGAACTTGAGCCATGACTTTTGCACCGGGAACCGCTTCATGAGTATCACCACTTTGTAAGTAGAAATCAAGGTGAGTTCCACCGGATTCAGGTAGAGCAACAAACTCTAAATGATAAGCGCCTGCTTCTACAACTTGACCCCCTTTTTGGGGTGCTGAATGGTCTTTTGCTACAGTTTCAGTTGGGGCTGTTTCTACGGAAGTAGGTGCTAAAGTTTCAGTCGTGTTTTGAGTGGTTTGACTGGGGGTACAAGCAGCTAAAAAAATTAATCCAATGCTACTGCTAATAACAAGCTTTGAGAGAAAACGTTTCATTTTTTAAACTCCTAGAATGGTTTTGCAAGCTAGAAATAATTCAAGATTTACCAACTTATTTTAGCTTTTTTTTGAGAATAAAACATTAAAAAATAATATTTTATTTGATGAATACGGAAGTTTCCTCCGTGTTTGAGAAGTCTTGAATCTGGACTGTATTTGTTTTTGATTTCGGGATTAAGTATCGTCCAAATTGAGAATATAAAGCGGGAACAACTAATAGAGTGAGTAGAGTTGAACTAAATAATCCCCCCAATACAACGACAGCTAACGGTTGCAAAATTTCCTTTCCGGTTCCCGTTCCAAAGGCGAGAGGAACCATCCCTAAAGCTGAGGTAAAAGCGGTCATTAAAATTGCTACTAAACGTTCAGTTGAACCGTCAAAAATGACTTGTTTGATAGATATTCCTTCGGCGATTTTTTGATTGTAGTTATCAACCAATAATAAACCATTCCGAGTAGCGACACCAAACAACGTAATAAAGCCAACCATCGACGCCACAGAAAGAACTCCTCCTCCCAATGCAACAGAAAATATTCCTCCTGTTATGGCTAAAGGTAAATTGAGCATAATCATTACCATTGCGGAAAAAGATTTAACAGCAAAATACATTAAAACAGCAATAACAATTAACGCTAAACTTCCAAAAACTAGGAGGTTTTGACTGGCTCGTTCTTCGGATTCAAATTGACCGCCATATTGAATAAAGTAACCCGTTGGAGGATGAACATCTTGATTAATTTTTTCTTTAATTTCATCGACAACGCTGCCTAAATCTCGACCAGAAACATTCGCAGACACGATAATTAAACGAGAAACATTTTCTCGGTTGATGGTATTGGGGCCTGTTCCATAGTTAATATTTGCAACTTGCGCCAGAGGAATTTTAGAACCTGTTGGGGTATCAACCCATAAATTACGAATGGTGTCTAAATTATTGCGAGATTCTTCTTTTAACCAGACAATTAAATCAAATAATTGTTGATTTTCTAACACTTGTGAAACCACACGACCATTGAGAGCAGTTTCGACAATTTCTGATAAGTTTCCAATGGTTAAACCATATCGAGCGGCTGCGGAACGGTCAAACTTTATTTGGACTTGTTTAATCGGAACTTGCGGTTCTAGCTGTAAATCAACAATTCCAGAAACCTCACTCATTACATCTCGAACCTGAGCGCCTAAATTCCGAAGTTCTTGCAAATCTGAGCCAAATATTTTCACGGCGATGGCACTTCTAACGCCTGATAAAACCTCATCCATCCGATGAGAAATAAATCCGCCAATACTGGGCGCAACTCCAGGTAATTTTGCAAATTCTTCTCGCAGTATTTCTATACTTTCTTCCCGATTTTTTAGTCCTAAATCACTGAGTTCTACATCTAAATGTCCTAACGTTACGCCTCCGGCATCTGCATCTCCGGGCGCTCGTCCTGAACGCAGTTGAATTAAGTCAAAATGAGGGTCATCTATTAGTGCATCTTGAATGGCGATACCCGCTCGATTTGTCATTTCTAAAGAAACACCGGGATAGAGTACCATTGCATTCACTAAAGAGCGTTCTTGAAACTCTGGTAAAAACACTCGTCCGAGTGCAGGAAATAGAGCTAAAGACGCAACAAAAGCAGCAATTGCTGTGCAAATAATCACTTTAGGAAAATTGATGGAAAATTTTAATAACGGTTGATAAAGTTTTTGAGAAAATCGAGAAATCCAAGTATCATCTTCGGGGAGTTGTTGGGAAGCCAGCAAGAACGCACACAAAGCAGGAGAAAGGGTTAACGCAACAAAAGTAGAAGCAAAAATAGAAATTAAATAAGCGACTCCCATCGGTGCAAAAATTCTGCCTTCTACGCCTGTTAAAGTAAAAATAGGCGCAAATACAACCCCAATAATAACGGTTGAAAATATTACACTAACTCGAACTTCAACTGACGTATCATAAACGACTTGAAAGGGATGTTTAGGGTTTGCTAATTGTTGATTTTTTCGCAACCCTCGATAACAGTTCTCCATATCAACAATGGAGTCATCGACGACGGAACCAATGGCAACGGCTAACCCGCCTAATGTCATGGTATTAATCCCCTGACCCAATAAATTCATAATCATTAATCCGATTAATAAAGACAGGGGAATTGCGCTTAAAGTAATGATAGCCGTTCGCCAGTTCATTAAAAATAAGAGCAAAATAATTGAAACAATAATAATCCCATCTCGCAGGGAATCTCTAACATTTTCTATCGACGCATCAATGAAGTCTGATTGACGAAAAGTAACCGTTACTCTCACGTCAGAGGGTAAGCTGGCTTGTACTTCTTCCATTGCCAATTCTACCGCTTTTGTAACGCTTGGAGTGTCTGCTAAAGGCTGTTTATTCACCATGACAACAACTGCTCTTTCTCCGTTTAAACTACCATCTCCCCGCTTCAAAGCTTCGCCTATTTTGACATCAGCAACATCCCGCAATAAAACAGGTGTACCCTGACGAGCCGTTATCACAGATTGTTCTAAATCTTGAATCGATTCTATTCGTCCAATTCCCCGAATTATTAACTCTTTATCGGGACTAATTAAAAAGCCTCCGGCTGCGTTGGTATTGGCGGCTTCTGCTGCGGTTGTCACGTCTTCTAAAGAAACGTCAAAGGCTTGTAGTTTTGCCGGATTAACTAATACTTGATATTCCCGAACATCTCCCCCGTAAGCAATCACTTGAGTCACACCAGGAACGGCTAATAAACGGTTTGTAATGTCTCTATCGACTAACCGTCGCACATCCATTAAGGTTGTTTTTCCACCGGGTTCGACGGTAAAAGCATATTGAATAATCGTACCAATGGGTGAAGAAATGGGAGAAATTTGAGGCGTTTCTGCACTGTCAGGTAATTTTTCTGCGGCTTGTTGTAAACGTTCAGTAATCAGTTGTCGAGCGAGATAAATATCGGTTCCCCAATTAAAAGTCACTTTTACCACTGAAAGTCCCACCGCAGAAGCGGAACGAACTGTTTCTAAACCGGGTGTTCCATTGACTGCACTTTCTATTGGTAAAGTTACCAAAGATTCGACTTCTTCCGGCGCTAATCCGGGTGCTTCGGTTTGTATTTCTACTTGCGGGGGTGCAAAGTTGGGAAACACATCTAAAGGCATATTAGAAACGGTATGAATGCCCCAAATGGTAACAATAATTGCACCAATAACGACTAACCAACGTTGAGTTATTGACCATTTTAAAATATTATCTAGCATAAGTCAAGTATCAGAAATATCATCATTATTTAATCTAAATTAACCAGAGAATCAATAACTTCTCCTGAAACTTCTGTCTGTTTTTCTGATGAGTTTTGACTGCGCCGCCCCAACCAAAATGCCGTTGAAGCAATTAACCCAAACGCCGGAAACACTAACCATCCCGGTACCGTTTGAGGCATTTCTATTCCCATGAGTTGGGGTTTAACTGGGGTGCTGCTATTAGTTTCATCCTCCTGTTTTTCTGCGGTTTTAGTTCCTCCCCGCAATGATTGGGCATAGAGCTGAATTGATCCTTCGGTAACGATTTTATCGCCTTCAAATAAACCCTGGGTAATCTCAACTTGGTTGGCAAATTGCTGTCCGACTGTTACTTCTACGGGTGTAAAATCTTGACCATTTTGTACATAAACCAAGGCTTTTCCGTTGGCTTCTACAATCGCATTTTCAGGAATCGAGATTACAGAATTTGCTGTTTTTTCTGTCATTAATTCCAACTCAGCAAACATTCCAGGTTTGAGCAAATTGTCTTTATTTTCGAGTTCTGCGCGGACTGAAATCACCCGTGTTTCTCCCTCAACAAACGGCGAAATTTGAGCCACACGTCCCTGAAAAACTTGATCGGGTAAACTGGCTACTTTCAGCCTGACGTTCTGCCCTAAACGCACTTGAGCGATATCTTTTTCATAAAGATTTGCAGTTGCCCAAACCTGACTATTATCTTGAATTTTCATTAACGGTAAACCTGCATCATCAACCGATTGACCTAACGTTATTTCACGGTGACTAACAACTCCCGAAATAGGAGCAGTAATGATGACTTTTCCTTCAGTATTTCCGCCTGTTCCTAACTGTTGAAGTCTAGTTTCATAGGTCGTCTGGCTCAAATTCAGATTAGATTTTGCGGCTTCAAGTTCGGCTGCGGCGCGTTTAAGTTCGGCTTCAGCTTCCAAAACTTCTCGTTTTTGGTTCGCTCGAATTAATTGCGCTTCCGCTTCGGCGAGTAACGTTTCTGACTCCCGCAAGTCACGCACAGGTAAGTCTATTTCTGCTTGTTTAACTTCGGTATCTGCACTCAAAACATCCCGACGACTTTGAGCGCGAGCGAGATCAGTTTTTGCGTTGGCTAACCGTTCTTTTGACTCTAAAAAATCACGTCGGGGTAAAGCACCCGCATTCGTTAATTCTTCATCTCGTTGATAGTTTTCTAAGGCGACTTCTAAAGTAGTTTCTGCTTGTTCAATTTCGGCTTTAGCGATTTCAATTTGACGCTGATAATTTTCTCGCGTGACTCCAACAACTGCACCTCTTTCAACAATGGCTTGATCTCGTTCGTAGCGCAGTTGAGCCGCTTTTAATTGCTCATTTGCTTGTTCAATTTCGGCTGCGGCGATATTTTGTTGACGTTGATAATTTTGTTGGGCGAGTTCTAAATTAGCTTCAGCTTGTTTGAGGTGGGCTTCGGCTTCGCCTTGATTTTGTAGGGCTTCAACTCGCAATGAAACTAACTCTGGACTGGATAATACAGCAACGACTTGTCCTTGAGAAACGGTATCTCCTGGTTCAACTAATAATTCAATCACTTTTCCCGCCAAAGGTGAAGTCACTTCAACAGTTTTTCGGGGTAAAGTTTCAATTTTTCCTGTGGTTTTTATCCCGATATTCATAAAGTCTCGTGTTACAGGTTCGATGCGAATTCCTAAACGTTGAAGGGTTTGAGCGTCTACTGTAATTCCACTGGGCGTAGTCGCTTCAGACTCACTATGAAATTCATCTCCATGTCCAGCGTGTGCGAAAACAGGTGTCGGACTTATTAAGAAAAGTAGACTGAGAAGCACTCCAGAAGATTTCAAAAATGATAGGAGATAAAAGGGCTGGTTCATAATATCTGTCTAGCTCATAAGGGTAAAATATTAACAGTAAAATCTGCTTTGGCAATGCTGACACTGGCAGAATTTAAAAATATAGCTTGAGTATTGCACAGAAAAATGAAATGAGGATGAAATTTAGATTTTCTGTACAAATATATATTTCCCGTCAATAAATTATATAAACCCTTTGTAGGGGCGGGTTCGGAACAAATGTATGTTTCCCATCAATAACTTATATAAACCCGCCCCTTTCTTCGCCGTTCCCTTTTTTCGATTTTATATATAGCGGTGTGCGCTCGTATGAGGTACAAACCAGAAACCGGGTTTCTGCTAGAAACCCGGTTTCTACCCAATTTTTTCGGGGCGGGTTTATTGAGGTTTTTTGTAAGTCACATACATGTGCGCTCGTATGAGGTACAAACCAGAAACCGGGTTTCTGCTAGAAACCCGGTTTCTACCCAATTTTTTCGGGGCGGGTTTATTGAGGTTTTTTGTAAGTCACATACATCAATGGGGAACCCGCAGACGGGGCGGGTTTATTGAGGTTTTTTGTAAGTCACATACATCAATGGGGAACCCGCAGACGGGGCGGGTTTATTGAGGTTTTTTGTAAGTCACATACATCAATGGGGAACCCGCCCCTACAAGGTAAATATCAATTTTTTAAAGGCAATTTAACGGTAAAAATACTTCCTTTTCCTTTTTCACTTTCTACTTCTATTGTACCCTGATGAGCGTGAATAATCGCTCGAACAATCGCGAGTCCTAATCCTGATCCTCCTGTACTCCGAGAGCGATCACTATTAATGCGATAAAATCGGTCAAAAATTTTAGGTTGATCTGAGGGAGAAATACCAATTCCGGTATCTTGAACTTGAATAATTCCATAATGCAAACTATTATCTAAAATAATTGTAACTTTGCCACCGGGTAATGTATATTGTATTCCATTGGTAGCTAAATTAAAAATAACTCGATAAAGTTGGGCTTCGTTTCCCTGAACATAAACTGATTTTTTAACCCGATTTTGGGTTTGCAGTGTCACTTTAAATTCAATTGCTAAGGCGGCGAGTTCTTCAGAGGTATCGCTGATTAAATCATTAAGACAACAGAGATTTTGAGAGGATAATATTGTTTTTTGTTCCAGGCGAGACAGCCATAACAAATCCTGAACCAATTGAGAAAGACGATGATTTTGTCGTTCAATCACTTCTAAGGTTTCTCGGGCTTGATTTTCACTCAAAGGTTGCAGATTTAAAGTCGATTCTACTGTGGCTCGAATGGCGGCTAAAGGGGTGCGTAATTCATGGGCAGCATCGGCGGTAAATTGTTGAATTTGTTGGTAAGATTGATAGATAGGCTGCATGGCAATTCCGGCTAATTTCCAACTGGCAACTGCAACACCTATAAGAGTTAAAGGCAACCCTAACCCCATAATTAAACGAACGTTCGTTAAATATTCATCAAAATCTTGTAGAGATCGCCCTAATTCTAACATCCCCCAGATTTGATTATTGCGAGTATGGAGTGGAGTTGAATAAAATAAGTAACGATTGCCTTGATCATCTTCTAAAGTTTGCCAAGGTTCTGAAGTCGATTTTAACGGTAATATGGGAAATTGTGAACCCGATACAGCGACTAAGTTTCCCGCCGTATTAAACAGGCGAACCGAGTAAGAATTACCACTGATAATTTTATATTGATGAAGGGGAGAAGAATGAGAATTTAGGGGAGAAAGCTGATTTTGATTATTTTTGGTACAATCAATTTCAGCTTCTATTACACATAACTCGGGTAATATTCGCCAAACATCCGGCTCAAATTGTTCAGGGGCTTTCAAAACAGTTTCCAGGCTATCATGTAATGTTCCAGCGACGGCAGCAATTTCTCGCTCAACGGTGATTTGATGAGCATGAAAAATCGCTTCATAAACGCCAAAACCGGATAGACTGAGGATAATTCCCATGACTCCCGCATACCAACTGGCAATTCGCCAGCGAGTTTGTTGAAAGAGTTGATTTTGGTTCATGTTTTAGGGAGTGAAAAACGATATCCAAGTCCATAAACGGTTTCAATATAATCATCACATCCAATTTCTGCAAGCTTGCGGCGAAGTAAGCGAATTTGAGCGGCGACAACATTACTTTCGGGTTCCGCTCCCACTTCCCAGAGTTGATTTAACAGGCGATCGCGCGTTATAATTTGTTGAGGATGTCGCATAAAATGATCGAGCAGTTGAAATTCTTTATTCGTTAGGGCGAGGGTTGGAAATTCACCATTAAGCTGTTGACAAGATAGGGTAAATAGGCGATAATCAAGAATAAGATTTCCGAGTTTTAATTGTTCAGATTGAAACTGAGGCGATCGCCGTAATAATGCTCTCAATCTGGCGAGTAACTCCCCCATTCCAAAGGGTTTTACGAGATAATCATCGGCTCCCGCATCTAACCCTAAAATTTTATCGGCTTCTGTATCTTTGGCGGTGAGCATCAAAATGGGAATTGAACAGCCTTGTTGTCGCAATTTCTGACAAAGTTGCAGCCCAGAGAGTCCGGGGAGTAACCAATCAAAGATGGTCAAAGTATAATCCGTCCATTGACTTTCGAGATAATCCCAGGCTTGTTCACCATTCATTACCCAGTCAACAATATAACTGTTTTGAATCAACGTTCGTTTAATCGCTTCTCCCAAATCGGGTTCGTCTTCCACCAATAAAATTTTCATAGCTAGGTGAATTGCCTTAAATTCTCTGATTCGCTAATATTATTCTAGTGTAATGTTTCCTACCGAACAGTCTATCAAAACGATAAGATCATCTTGTTCAACTCCTCGTTTGTGAGTAATGACCAACGAAAATGTCTAATTTAACTGATGATATTACTAAACAAGCTCACCCCCAAAATATTGTTGCGATTATTCAAATTCTTAAGCAGCAATTAAGTGAAATCGGAATTAAAACCCGAGCTATTTTTGTAGATGGAGTTTTGCAACTCTTGTGTGAAGCTCCACGACCAGAACAACTCGAACCCTCGATCATTATAACCAGAGTCCGAGCAATTTTAGAATCGATTTCACCCCGTTATATTCGTCGAGTCCGTATTAATAGCCGAATTATTCAAGAACAACAACTCCTCTGGTTTGAAGAGATTAACCGCAACCCAAATCGTCAACTGTTGTGGTACGAAGATATTATCCTCAAAAAGCCTTCCCTTGGGCAACAACTCATGGGAATAATTCAAGACGGTCAACTGTACACCCAGACTTGGACTGTTCCGAGACAAAATTCTACAGATAATATTCAACAAAATCAACAATTTAACCGAGGCTTAGTCGGCGGAATGGTTGTGAGTATTGCTGCATTATTGGTGGGTTTTGCCATTTATCAATGGCTCAATACCCAAACCTCAAACCCCGTACAAACCCCATCCACTCCCGTTGCAACACCTTCACCTGTTCCTGAAAACTCACTCTCGAACTCAGAAATATTTGCCCAAGCGGTTCGACTCGCTCAAGAAGCGGTAACAGCAGGAGAAGTGGCTCAAACCGCTCAAGAATGGTCAGAAATTGCCGATAAATGGCAGAAAGCCGCAGAGTTAATGGAAGCAGTTTCCCCTGAATTTTCCCGCTATGCTACCGCTCAAAATCGAGCCGCTCTTTATCGTCGAAATCAAGAAGTTGCCCAGGATGAAGCATTCAAACTGAGAGATTAATTCACCTACTAATTCGCGGCAACAACTTTTTGCTGTACCATCTCAACAACACTGCTGGCTACAGGTTGAGGAATGCGAGTATATTCTAAGCTTTGATTTAAGCCTTGACCTTCGCTCATCACCCAATTAACCATATTTTTGACTGCATTTGCTTTGTCTGGGCTATCATAATTTTGCTTAACCAATATCCAAGTAATCCCGACAATTGGATAACCTTGTTCTGGGTCTTGAAGGTTAGAGGCGCGAAAATCGTTCAAAAACCGCACACTTTGCAAAGCTTTGGTTGTTTCTTCAAAAGTCGGTGCGACAAACTGACCTGCTAAATTTTCCAGTTGAGCGGTTGGGAGATTATTTTGACGGGCGAAAGTATCCTGAACATAACCAATCGCCCCTTGAGTTTGTTTGACTTGGTTGGCAACTCCGGCATTTTGAGGGCCTTTGAGGGGGCTTCCTGGCCAGTTCGGGAGCTGAGAGACGTTAACGGTTTTTTGAAATAGGGGACTGGTTGCGCTGAGGTGGCGAGTAAAAATATAGGTCGTACCACTCCCATCTTCGCGCACAACGGGCTTAATCGGTAAATTTGGCAAATTCACTCCCGGATTGGCTTTGGCGATTTTGGGGTCATTCCATTGGGTGATTTTTCCCATGAAAATGTCGGCTACCGCAGAACGAGGGAGTTTCAAGTTAGAGACGCCCGCTAAATTAAAGACAACGGCAACAGCGCCGCCTGCGGTGGGAACTTGCACGACTCCTTTTGACATTTTATCAATCTCGGACTGACTCGGAGGGGCATCTGTTCCACCAAAATCAACGGTATTAGCGATAAATTGTTCAATTCCGGCGCCGCTTCCGACTGCATCATAACTGACGGTAATCCCTGTACTTTTTTTAAACTCCTCAAAATAACGCTTGTACAAGGGTGCGGGAAAAGATGCGCCTGCGCCTTTGAGAGAAACGGCGACGGCTTGGCCAATTGTACCGAATGAAAGGGCGACAACTGCAACTGAAGCGGTTAGGGTTCGTTGCCAAGCTGAATTTACAGTGATCATGTTTTGAACCTCAACTTTAAAATAGAAATTTCTAGAAAGATAGCGTAACTATATCAAAGTTTTTGAGAGTATTTTTATAGTGTTTAAATTTTTTAAACTTCTCCGGTCAATGCTTGTCTCTGCGTACCTGAGCTGGTAAAATTAACCTGATGTTAAACTTATTTTAATTTAAGTTAAACTCTTAAACAAAGCTTAATCAATGATTGATTTTTTTGAGTGGCTCCGAGTGAAACAATTATTCATCATTCCTAAAAAGATCGGGTTTTATTTCTTCGCGTTATTATTGGGCTATACTCTTTTGGGCTGGCTATTAACGGCGTTTGGGGCAAATCGCTTCGTTTGGTTGGGAACATTAGCTGTTACCTTCCATTTAGCTTTATCAGGAACAGAAGCGATTTTACTGGCGAATGCTTGGGTGTTAATGGTTGTCTTTACAGCCGTTTTGCGAAAAACTTGGCCGCTATTTTTAGGGGGTTATCTTCCCTACAAAAATGCTCCTTTGTGGGCTATTATTATGATGGTATTTTGGTTTTTTGCCATTTTATTGATCGTTTTTCTGGCTTGGACTCGTCAAAAGTTACAGACAATGGGTTGGAATGAAAGACAAGCTTGTTTGAGTTTAGTTGCTGTAACGGGAACAGCTTTAAGCCTGGGATGGATGGTTTTTCAACTCTCTTTTCCCTAGTCAATCTCCCCAAATTCGCCCGAGAAAAGGCCGAGTTAATGGATGAGCGGTGGATGATTGACCCTGTACGCCATTTTACATCTGCACAAATAGTCCCGGTTTTTAGGAAAAGTTTAAAGATTTATTAAAAACAGATAAAATCTGTTGTCTTCTCCCCCAAAATTAGCTATATCTAAATACAGAAAACAAAGTTGAAACTTCCCTCAATTAGATGAAACCAAATATTCAGGGCAAGTTTGCACTCAAAAATGAGAACTATCATTGAGTTCGCCCCTCAAATTTTTGAAGCCGTAGAAAATGACAAAATCTGCCCTATGAAAAAGTCAAGCCTGATTAAGAAATCTAGCTTTCTTTATTGGATTTGTAGTGTTTTTTTTGCGGCGATCGCATTTGCTAGTATTTCCGAGGCTCAGATTACCCAAAATCCAATTCCCGAACCGATTGAAAAGTCAAAACTCTCTATCGGATTAGAAGAAGTAGTAAAGATTCCTGATAGCGGGAGTGAGAAAAATAAGAACAAGGCGGCTCGATTGAATCTGCTTCTTTCCCCTGGCGACGGTAGCGGACGGTTATTTGTTAATGATATGCGCGGCAAACTCTATGTGATTGTTGACCGTACTGCCACCGTTTACATGGATGTTAAAAGTTTAGTCGGTCAAGGGTTTCACGACCAATCGGGACAGCAAGGATTTTCCTATTTTGCCTTTCACCCAGAATTTGCTAAAAATGGAATTTTTTATACTGTTACCAGCGAAGATAAACACACTGGAACACCGGATTTTCCGGTTTCTAAACCCATTATTAATAGCAAAGGTGAGAGGGTAGAAAGTTCTCACCATGACGTCATTCGGGAGTGGAAAACGACAAACCCTTCGGCTAATACATTTTCTGGAACAGTGCGAGAAATCCTTGGCATCGAAGAACCCTACGCCGATCACAATACAGGACAATTGGCCTTTAATCCCAACGCCAAACCCGGTGAAGCCGATTATGGAATGCTTTACATCGCCGTAGCCGATGGCGGTAGTGACGGTTTTCCGGTGAGCAAAACAGACCCCCTCGATAATGGACAGGATTTGAGTACACCCTTAGGAAAAATTCTACGCATCGATCCCTTTGGAAATAATAGCGCCAATGGCAAATATGGCATTCCTGATGATCATCCATTTGTAAACGATAACAACCCGAAAACACTGGGGGAAATCTGGGCCTATGGATTGCGTAATCCTCATCGTTTTAGCTGGGATACCGGTGGCGAAGGTAAGATGTTAATCGTCGATACGGGTCAAACTTTTATCGAAGAAGTAAATCTCGGGAAAAAAGGCGGCAATTACGGTTGGGGAGAGCGTGAAGGGACTTGGGTTGTCGATCAAAATAACGAAAATGTCGTTTATGAATTACCCGAAAATGATGCCGATTTTAATTACATCTACCCCGTTGCCCAATATGACCATGATAGACCGCCCGGGCTGACTGAGTTTTATGGAATTGCAATTACAGGAGGTTTTGTTTACCGGGGAAGCGCCATTCCTGAATTGGTGGGTCAGTATATTTTTGCAGACTTTGGCAGTGACGGGCGATTTTTCCACGTTCCTGTCGATGAACTGGTTGAGGGGAAACAGGCGACGATTAAAGAACTCAGACTCTTTGAAGGAGAAAAAGAACGCTCGTTTCTGGAAATGGTGGGTCAAAACCGAACCGACGTCCGATTTGGGATAGACGAAGCCGGAGAACTCTATGTAACATCCAAACAAGATGGGAAGGTTAGAAAAATTGTCCCCTCACCGGAGTCTGGCAACTATCAAAGCCAACAACAGTCGGAAATATCTACTGCTGTCGGCACGATTACACCTACAGTTTACAATGGGCGTAGCGGCCTTCGCCTCAGCGATGGTCGCACTGAGGCGGTTATCGTCCCGGAAATTGGGCGAGTTATGGGTTATGGTTTTGTGGGGGGTTCTAACTTGTTGTGGAATTCACCCCGGAAAACCTACGGTAAAAATCAATGGAAAAACTGGGGCGGCGATAAAACTTGGCCCGCACCTCAGCTATGGTGGCCGGCGATCGCCGGGCGGAAATGGCCTCCCGAGCCGGCTTGGGATGGTAACGCCCACACCGCAAAGATTCTAGCCAATAATCACTTACAAATGACCAGTGAAGTAGCAAAAGGCTTTGGTGCGCGGGTGGTGCGTGAGTTTTGGTTTGAGGATAATGGGGATTTTGCGATCAAGCAAACTGTGGAAAAAGTCAAGGGAGAACCGTTGCTTCTATCGATTTGGAACGTTACTCAACTTCAACCCCCAGATGCTATGTTTATACCACTCAATTCCCAAAGTGTATATAAACAAAATTTTCATTGGATCAATCCTCCGAAGAATGAGTCACCCCTTGTCAAAATTACACCGACTTTATTACAGGTGCGTCCCTCTGTGGGAGTCTCTACGAAAAACAGCTATAAGATTGGGGCTGATAGCCCGGTTATTGCCCTAGCTGCCGTTTTTGACGGCGTGGCTATGATAGAAAAAGCAACTCGCTCTGATGGCGAATACCCAGATGGGGCGGTAGGCGGTGCTGGTTTTCCTGTAGAAGTGTATAACAATGGGGATGCTCTAGAAAATTATATTGAATTAGAACTGCTTTCTCCACTGCATCTTTTTAAAAACGGCGATCGCTATCAGCATACTGTCCGTTGGAGTCTTCATCATCTGCTTTCCAGTGATGTTAATGCCATGACGACACGGGACGCTATTGAAAAGCTTTTCAACGGGAACTGATGTCGGGTACTCTCAGCTTTGCTATCTTTACGCCGATCAACTCCAACCCTTTTTTCCGATCCATGAAACCGCCCTGGATTTCATATGAAATACTTAAATATTTGCGTGACTATGATGAATGGGGAGGTGGGGAGTTCACAAGTCAGAAGTCCTGATCTCAGTCGTCAGAACTTGTGTAGGGGCGGGTTCTTCCTAAGTGTCTGTTTTCCCAGAAATCAGTTAAATAAACCCGCCCCGGAGATGGGGAGAAAGATGTGTAGCATTATTTGTCGTATTTGATCTCACGATTTCATCTAATGAATCAACCGAAATTTCAACCCAAAAATCAAACTTCCGTACCTTATCAGAATCGCACGCCAGAATATTATCTGAACAAAATTCATCCTCAAGTTTTATCCAGTTTGAATACAGAACAAATTGCAGCAATTCAAGATATTTTAGAAGAAGCTATTCCCAAACATTCTCCGAAAATTGTAGACTTGAGGTTAACTGTTGATCTGATTTTATCTCGTTTTTATCTCGTTTTATTGGTTGGTAAAGAACGACGGCGCGGACAGCGTGAATATCCCGTTAGAGGAATCACTCGGATCGGAAATCTGATCGCTGCAACTTTATTATTAATTGCGATTAACTTGCTGATTAGTGCGTTTATTTTTTTGTTCCTTTATTTGATAAAATCAGCATTAGGAATTGACTTGTTTTCAGGAGAACACCTCAGCGATCAACTCAAAAAGTTTTAAAACATTCCTTGCAAAACCTCTCGAATCACCTCAGATGAAACTTGATCGGTAATCGTCACAACACCAATTTCTGTCGGTAAAATAAACCGCACTTTTTTATTTTCTACCTTTTTATCCAGTTGCAACGAGGCTAAGATTTCATCAATATTAATTCCGGTGGGTAAGGTTGTCGGTAAACCTGCTTTTTGAATTAACGCCCATTGACGGCGATCGCAATCTTCATCCCAAAGCCCTAATTTTACCGCAATTCGACTGGCGGCAACCATGCCAATTCCGACGGCTTCCCCATGCAAAACGGTTGTATATCCCGTTAAACTTTCTACCGCATGACCAATCGTATGACCATAGTTTAAAATTGCCCTGAGTCCTAACTCTTTTTCATCTTTACTGACAACTTCAGCTTTACTTTGACAAGAGCGTTGGAGAATTTCTTGTAATAATGAAACGTCAATAAACTGCATTTGATCGAGGCGTTGGGCTTGTTCTAAATGGGTAAACAATTCAGCATCCCAAATCACCCCATATTTAATCACTTCCGCCATTCCCGCCCGAAATTCTCGCTCTGGTAATGTTTTTAAGACAAGCGGATCAATAATCACCTTTCGAGGTTGATGAAACGCCCCAATTAAATTTTTCCCTTGAGGATGATTAACCCCGGTTTTCCCGCCGATAGACGCATCCACCATCGCCAACAGCGTTGTCGGAACTTGAACAACATTAATCCCCCGTAACCACGTCGCCGCAGCAAACCCCGTCATATCCCCAATGATACCCCCACCTAAAGCAATCATCGTTGAAGATCGTTCGAGGCGGTGTTCTAAGGCGATATCATAGATTTTTTGCAGGGTTTCTAGGGTTTTGTATTGTTCCCCCGCCGGAAGGGTGCTACAAGCGATCTCAAAGCCGAAGCTTTCCAAAGCGGTGATCACCTGTTGTCCATAATGGTGAAAGATCTCGGGGTTTGACACAATCAAAACCTTTTGACCTAATTTGAGAGGCGTGATCAATTCTCCCAACTTCTCTAAACTTCCCGGCGCGATCGCAATATCATAGGAAAGCTGTTCTAAATTCACCCGAATCACAGATTCCATTGTGTCTCCCTCATCAATTTGCCCCAGCACAGATGTATTCTAGCTCACCTCATGTTTCAATAGGTATGATGATGTTTTATGGAGTCAAAAGAATGACTGTAGGTGCAGTGATCGCTTATGCCGGAATTTACGTCGCTGCTTTAGCGGTTGCGTTTGGGTTTCTGTTTGCGTTTCGTTTGATTAAGCTAATCTAGTTAACCCTAATAGCTTGACAACAGTAGAGACGTTCTCAAGAGCGTCTCTTTTTAGACTTCCTACTGTCTCAATTTTAAATACCGAAGAACATCATCCGACAGCCCCGAATTGTTGCCAAACTTAGCCCCTTTAACGATCGCATCAGTCACGTTACTCCCGAACAAGTTAGCGCCCAGCAGATTGGTTTTGAACAGTTTCGCGTTGCTGAGATTGGCATGGCGAATTTGAGCATAAGTGAGATTAGCATTACTAAGATCAACTTCAATCAGTTTAGACCGTGTTAAATCTGCACGGCAAATTTGCGCCCCCGTCATTACCGCTCGGTTGAAGTTAACCTGACGTAAAATGGCAAAATTCAAATTAGCCTCGCTGAGATTGGCGTTTCTCAAGTTGGCTTCGCTGAGATTGGCGTTTCTCAAGTTAGCGCCGCTGAGATTGGCTTGAGTTAAATCAACCCGAGAAAGATTTGCGGCTTCTAAATTGGCTTGCTGAAAATTGGCTTGACGTAAATGGGTATTCGAGAGGTTAACGCCACTGAGGTTAGCACCTGTCAAGTTGGCATCTTGGAGGTTAGCACCTTTGAGGTTGGCGTAACTGAGGTTAACTCCGGTTAAATTGGCTCCCCTGAAATTAACATTTTGCAAATCGGCACCGCACAAGTCAGCATAACTCAGGTCAGCAGCATTTAAGCTAGCATTGACGAGATTAGCGTGAGTTAATTTAGCTTGTCGGAGATTTGCCAAATCTAGGGTCGCTTTTGTAAGATTAGCGTTAGTGAGATTAGTCTTGTTTAAATCAGCCCGTCGTAGGTCAGTTCCCACAAGACTAGCATGGCTTAAGTCTGCTTCTGTGAGATTTGCGACTAATAATCGGGACTGATCAAGAATTGCACCACTGAGGTTTGTACCGCTAAGGTTAGCCAGACGTAAGTCTAGTTGAACGAGTGAGATTTCGCTGAGATCACTGTCTCTGAGATCGGCACCCCGCAGTTCGAGACTACTGAGGTTAACACCTTTAAGATTGGTTCCTCGCAAATCCAGCCCTTTTGATTGACAGAAAAGCCGACAAGAATCGAGGTTGGCGATTAGGGTTGTTGATTCTTCTTCTTTGACTCTAACGAGGTGAAACTGGAGGTTTTCCGTAAAAATTGTGAAGACTAAATTCAAGACTTCTAGAAAGTTAATCAGACGCTGACATTGTTCTTCTTCGTGATCTTGATATTGCTGAATCAGTTTGGAGATGCACAGTTCTAAGTAGGTGCGAGCCGAACTACAAATCAAGACAATTTTTAGAAGTATAATCACCAGGGTTAGGGGATTTCCCTGGGAATTTAACAATGTAAAAATGGCAGAGGGGGTTTTATTATCTTCGGTTGTCAGGGTTTCAATTAGACGGTTACAGGTGCGGATGATTAAGCCTTTATTGATGATCCGGGGTTCATAGTGGGTATAGAGGGTATCGAGTTTTTTGTTCAATTTTTCCCTAACTTTATTAATGGGGAATTGATCGCTACCCGAAAGCATTAAATATTGGGGTAAGGTCTTTTTAAATTCGGCATAATTTAGTTTTTGAGTGTCTCGGAGAAAGAGTTTGGCTTGTTGGGTATAGCTGGAGACTCTCTGGGCTGATATGGTTTTTTTGATCAGTTGAACGACTTCATCTCCCAACTGGGTGGGGTTAGAGCGTTTTTCACTCAAAATGGTTGTCGTCGAGTTTGATCGCGCCACATACATGGCTAAATCGAACTTATATTTGTCTTTAAGCTGTTTTGATAAATTTCGAGCAAATTCTTTTTGTTCTTTGGAGTTTTGTTCGTTGTTGATATATTCGGGAACGAGCAGATAGGAAGTATAACGATGACTCCAATCTTTTTTTGATTTTAACGCACAGTTTTTGATCGCTTCATATTCTGAACTTTTAAAGAAATTCCGCAACCAATTTCCTAAGCGATGCAAATTGGGAGAAATGGCAATGCTATCATCTTCTTTCCGGTCTTCTAATAGAGCGATCAGTTTTTGGACAAATAGATGTTTTCTATTGATGTACCAGTTGTTGATCAGAATATAGCAAACCCGTTTGAGAGTATTTTTAAAGATGACTTCCTGTTTGGAATCAACTATCCGATTAATCCCTTGATCGACACTCTGGCTTTCGGGACAGCATAGATGAATAAAAATATTTTCAAATTCATCTAAAACTTTTTCGGGTTCCCACTGATGAATATGCTGGATAAAAAACTGATAAATAACCTCTTGATCAATTTCCGGATCGGCTATGCTGAGATAACCATCGGAATAGGATTCCGTTTTACAATTGTTAGTAGAAGTACATCCGTTTGTCATGCTGTCCTGTTGTTTAACGAAACAACCCTCTCACTTGAAAAACAAACTCTAAGCACCCAATTAAAACCTCTGTTCAAAACAGTACAGAAAACCCGATCTCCAGCCTTAATCACGACTTTAGTTGATCCGATAAGTTTGAAGATACTGTAAAACCAAGCCCCACTCGACAAGAATAGGCCTTGTATGTTGAGACTTTGCTGTTAAACGGAACTTTAGTTAACTTAATGATAACTTCCTAGAACATTATACCTACTAGATCTACACTTAGAATAATATTTTTCAAATCTGCATAGGAAAAAAGTTAGCCGTACACAGTTATCAGTGATCAGGGAACAGGCAATAGGTCACTGGTCACTGGTAGGGGTGGCTTGATGAAATGCCCCTACGCTGGTCACTGGTAGGGGTGGCTTGATGAATTACCCCGACAAGACTGGCACTGTCTCCTGCCGGATCGCACGATGAAGGCATTGTATCGAGTACAATAGGCAACACAGGTCTGTCTATAAATTCCACACCGTCAGAACCTTAAATGGGTCTGTTGTCGTGTCCTTTGTGTTCTGCCAATACATTATTAATAATGCCTCTTGCTAAATTACTCAACTTAAAAATACTACGTTTAGTCGTTGCGCTGTTACTGCCTGGTACTTTGAGCGGTGCGATTCTGAGTGAAAATTTTTTCAATCCAGCCATCAGTAAAGCTCAACCTGCCCCGGCGGCTAAACAAGACCCCTCGACGGCGATGACTGTTCGCTCTGATGTTCAAGAAGCTGATGCGAACACAGGAATAGTCACAGCACGGGGTAATGTTCAAATTAACTATCCCGCTCGTAATCTGCAAGCAACCGCCGCTCAAGCCCAATATTTCAGTCGAGAACGACGAATTATATTGAGTGGAAATGTTTTCATTTTGCAAGAAGGGAGTAGTATTCGAGGAGAAACCGTAACCTACCTGATTGATGAAGGTCGGTTTATTGCACTTCCGGCTGGAGGTCAACAGGTCGAATCAATTTATATTGTTCCTGACGACGGAACAGAGACAAAAAATGCTGCGGTTGAACCGTTCAACCCCAAACCCGCCTTTAAAAATCCATTTAGCGCTCCGGCTGCTCCCTAAGTACAAATTGAGTCATCAAACTCGGAGGTTTGAGTGACGGGTTGCTTCTCAGGCGAGAGAAGTAACTTAGTAGACGATTTATGGTACAACACGGTACTATCTGTAAGATCAGATAATAGATCTATGCAACGAGCCTTCAAGACCAAACTGAAGCTGAACAACCGTCAAAGAACCTTAATGGC